>JANNLW010000473.1:0-2698 GCA_031397145.1 Sphingomonadales bacterium
GCTCTTCCCGATCTGCCGCCCGGTGCACCCGGTCCCGCTTGCAGGGATCCCGACAGCAGCGCGGCATCGGCTGCGGTGATGGAGATGCGGCCACCGTCGGAGACGATATTGCGTGGCTGTGCCCGATCGGGACAAGGCTATACCGAGCCTCGTATTGACCTGATCCATATCGACGCCGCCCTTTTGGAGCGCCAACCGATAATATTGTGCAGCCTTCGCATCTTCGCCATATCCGAGGAAGGCATCGCCAGCACCAGCCGCAGGCTTTCCTGTCGAACCGGCCGCGTTTGCCTGCTTCTCGCTTGTTACGATTGACGCTCGATCGGAGGCGATCTTGCCGGATGCAAGCGTCAGCATCTCGTTGACAGCACGGCTTGATTTGCTGACCACGCCGGTTGCAAAGCCTTCCTCAATGGTTGATTTTGCTTCACCTGGAAGCGCGCGCTCGGTTGCTAGCGATGCATATTCGAAAAAGTCGCGTTCGCCCGCGAGTGATTTTGTGAGCCGCATCAATCGAAACAGGTCCAATGCAAGCTGGCCGTCCGGCCGCGCTCCGTCCCGATAGGTCACCAGAGCACTCCGCCAGTTTTCAGGCGTTGGATAGGCCCTGACCTGCGCGCGTGTCCATTTCGCGACATCGGCATTCAGCTTGGCCTTGTACGCAACCGATGCTGCACGCGCATACCAGCTTTCCGGCGGCTTCTCGCCGGCCGCGCTTGATTCGGCGACGGCACGGTCAACAAAAGTCAGGCCTTGTGGAAACTGGTTCAACTTGAAATTGGCCTCGGCGATTCGCAAAAGCCGATCCACGCTCTTTGATCCCAGGCGGTCTGCTTCAGTCAGCTTGGCAATCGCGTCAGGATAGTCTCCCGCCTCATAGGCCATATTGCCGGACACGAAGTTCAATTCAGGCGCGTTTGTTGCCAGCTTGGAATTGGCGGCGATCATCTGGTTGATCGCCTTGCGTCCAGCAGCCTGATCCTTGGTTATCTTGAAAATATCATAACCAATGGCGCCAACATAGAATTTCTCGTCCGGTTGGGTCGCAATCGCATCGGCGGCGGCAAGCTTGGCCGCGGCGTCAGCTGCATTGCCGGCCTTGACCGCAACCTGAGCCGCAGTAATGGCAACACGGAATTCCTTGCTCAATTGTGGCGCATATTGCTCGGGAGCCTTGGCTTCCTTTTTCGCAAACGCAGGCGTCGCGACACCCGTCGCGATCATGCCCAAGGCAAGCGCGAAGCCGAGCGAAGCCCTATAAACCAGTTTCATACAGTCATCCTCCTGAATACGGGCGCCCTGCCCAAAGACTCTATCAGTGCCTCTTTGTGCCTCGCTAGTCCCACAGGCGCGAGCGCACAAGACAGCAACGCACGTCTGGCCTATCGTGTGTCTCGCCTGAACGCTGATTGAACCATGCTGGCGTGTCCATGGGGCTGGCAATTCACGCTTCCAGTGGCTAGGGTGCCCAGCATCGAATCTCTTCTGAAAGTAACACCTTGAGCAACGACGAGACAGTCCTCGCCGACCCGTCGGATATCAGCCCGATCAACATCGTTGACGAGATGAAGTCGAGTTATCTCGATTACGCCATGTCTGTCATCGTTTCACGCGCACTGCCGGACGTGCGCGACGGATTGAAGCCGGTTCACCGACGGATTCTGTGGTCGGCGCATGAAAGCGGCTTCACCTACAACAAGGCTTATCGCAAGTGTGCGCGCATTGTTGGCGAAGCGATGGGTAAATACCACCCGCACGGCGACAGTTCGATATACGATGCCCTTGCGCGGATGACGCAGGACTGGTCGTTGCGCATGCCGCTGATCGACGGACAGGGCAATTTCGGATCAATGGATCCCGATCCGCCCGCCGCGATGCGCTATACCGAAGCGCGCCTGGCGAAAGTCGCTGATTCCTTGCTCGATGATATCGACAAGGACACCGTCAACTTTCAGCCCAATTATGACGGTTCGGAGCGTGAACCGCAGGTCCTGCCTGCCCGATTCCCGAACCTGCTCGTCAATGGTGCGGGCGGTATCGCTGTCGGGATGGCGACCAACATTCCGCCGCACAATCTTGGTGAGGTGGTGAATGCTGCCCTTGCCTATATCGAGAACGGCGCAATCTCCGCCGAAGAACTGATGGAGATCGTGCCCGCGCCCGATTTCCCGACTGGCGCATTGATTCTCGGCCTGCACGGTGCGCGCTCTGCCTATACGACGGGCAAGGGTTCCATTGTTATGCGCTGCCGCCACGTGGTCGAAGAAGGCCGCGGTGACAGACGCAGCATCGTCCTGACCGAAATCCCCTTCCAGCAGGGCAAGAATGCGCTGGTGGAAAAGATTGCCGAAGCGGCCAAGGAAAAACGCGTCGAAGGCATTTCAGACATTCGCGATGAATCGAACAGGTTGGGCGTTCGGATCGTCATCGACCTGAAGCGCGACGCCTCTCCCGAAGTCGTGCTGAACCAGTTGTGGAGGCATACACCGGCACAATCCAACTTCCCGGCCAATATGCTTGCGATCCGCGGCGGACGCCCGGAAGTCCTGACGCTTCGAGACATGATCGAGGCCTTTGTGAAGTTCCGCGAGGAAGTCATCACGCGGCGCTCGAAGTATGAACTCGGCAAGGCGCGCGAGCGCGCGCATGTGCTGCTCGGGCTGATGGTCGCGGTGGCCAATCTGGATGAAATCGTCGC
>JANNLW010000491.1:0-4306 GCA_031397145.1 Sphingomonadales bacterium
CGATGGATTGAGGATACGATCAAAGCGAATTCCGAGCGTTAGCACTTTCAAATCCGGTTGATTCATGTCTGTCTGAAAAAAACAACGGAGAAGGGGTTTTTCCTTCTCCGTTGTCGAAAACGCTAACTGAGCGCGCTGCCTATTTCTTGGGCGCTGCCGCAGGTGCTGGCGCGGGTTCCGGCGCACCTCCTTCTTCCACCTGATCCGTGCCTGTAATCGGACCTGGACCACTGCTCGACAATTCCGGAACGCCGCTGTTGTTTACATCGGCTGCCATGTCCGTATTCATCGCGTCGTCGGTTGTTTCGGTCGTCATCGCATTGTCCGTCGCGTCAACCGCTGGTTCGGCAGGCTTGTTGCAGGCCGTTAGCAGCATCGGCACGGCGAGTAAAAGGGTAGCAGTCCGGAAATTGCGCATTTCATAGTCCCCTGTGTTGTCGGAAAGGCTATCCTAATCGAAGCCGAGCATCTTTAGCAATTGCTTAAATTCCGGCGTATTGCGCAAAGGATCGAGCATCGGATCGTTGCGGGCGTTGGTCAGTCCGATATCCCCGACCTTGCGAGCGTGTGCAAGCCTTTCGAGTGCTGCAGCTGAGTCTCCCCACTGACTCAGGACCTGGGCCTGCTGATAGGATCCACCATCTCCAAGATTTGATACCAGCTTCTGCATGGCATCTTTTGCCGCGGTTTCATTTCCCAGCTTTCTTTCAACGATCGCAAGAGCGGGTAGACGCAAGACCTCGAGCGGTTCAGCCAGATACTCCGTACGCGCTTCGCGGTATCTGCCAAGGTTGAACAGCGAGTTGCCAATTTCCGCGTGCGCAAACGGAAACTTGGCATTCAGCGTCAAGGCCCGCCGATACAAGGGAATGGCATCGGCATAGCGTCGCGCCGAATATTCGACAAATCCTGCATTGCGGTGGATTGCCGGATTGAGGGGGTCGAGCTCCGCCGCGCGCTTGATTGCAACGCTTGCCTCTTCGAAGCGACCTGTGGTCGCGCAGAAGTTCGCGAACCGTGAAAGGACATTAGCATCGCCGGGTCCAAGGATACGGGAAAGATCAAATGGCTTGCGAGCCCCGCGAAAATCCATCAGGCCTTGAAACAGCACAATGCCCAATGTTGACTGGGCATCGGCAAAGCGGGGAGCCAGGGCGACACCGCGGCGCGCTGATTCAACTGCGGCCCCATAAAGAGCCTTGAACTGATCGGCCGAAGCAAACTGGTTTGCAATGGAGGTCAACGCGCGCGCGCGCGCCGAATGTGCGGCTGCATAATTGGGGTCAGCAGCAATCGATGCATCGAATTGAGCCAAGGAGGCTCGATAGGATGCCTCGTCAGCATGAAGATTATAGAGAGCTCGGCCTCGCAGATAGGCATCGAATGCCGCGACATTCGCGGTCCCTCCAGCGCGGCTGCGGTCATTTTTTGACGACGATCCACTATCTTCCTCGACTTCGGTGACCAAGGCATTTGCGACGGTGTTGGCGATTTCGCTTTGCACCGCAAAGATATCCTTCATCGCGCGATCGAAGCTATCTGCCCATCGGCTGAAACCGGTTTTTCCGTCGATCAATTCGGCGGCAATGCGAACCACATCGCCTGACCGACGAACACTGCCTTCAAGCAGAAAGGCGACACCCAATTTCCTGGCGACGGTCTTCGCATCCTCTCCATGGTCGCGAAATTTTCCCGAAGATGTTGGGGCGGCCACTTTCAACAGATCAATTCTTGCAAGCGAAGACCGCACCTCTTCGCTAAGACCATCCGAGAAATAACTCTGAGCCGGATCCCCGCTCAAATTCTTGAACGGCATAACGGCGACGCTGTTGGTGTCGGTCGAGCCACCCAACAGGCCCGACTTCCAAACGGCAAAGCCGCCGCCGAGCGTTGCCAGGGCAACCCCGCCCCCAGCCAGAACTACGCGACGGCGGGTTGTGGATCCCTTGGACGACAGTGCCGTGCGCAACGGCTTATCCTCCTGTCCGGCTACGATCATGATCGCGCGGAGCAGGTTCAGCATCTCCGGTGCGTTAGGCGATCCACGCCACTTCGCGAGATCGAGCAACTGGAACTGTCTGAAACCGAGTGGCGCCATCACGCCGTCAAGTGAGACCGGAACGAGCCGCCCGCGCTCTCGCCCGCGTGTGGCTTCGTCGCGAACCCAGTGCGATGCGATCGACGCTTCTGACCAAAGCACGACGACGACGTCTGAGCCTTCCAACTCGTCTTCTGTCGTCGATGCAAAGGCAACGCCGCCGTCAAGCAATCCATCCCACCAGACGGAACATCCGCCAAGCTCAAGCGCCTTGATGATTTGCTCCGCCCGAGGCCTGTCCTGACGCGTATAGCTCAGGAATATCCGTGTCGGGCGCTGTGGTTCAATGGGAACGGATTCCTCAAACGTCATTATCGTCGCTTGTTCCCATTTTTGAGGAGGTGTCCAGACGCGCTCAAACTCGCCTCACGCTTGAGGCCGTGTCGCATGATAAGCGAAGCGCACCGCACCGCAAGAACAACATTATGGACCACGTCGCATCGGTTGACAGGTCGCGGTCAAAAAACCGGTGAATGTTCAAATGCGGCTTTGCTGGAAGTTCAGGCGGCTGCTCCAAGGTAGCCGAGTTGGCCCGCCTTGAAGACCGCCTGGCTTCGGTTGACGGCGTTCAATTTTTCGCCTGCCCGTTGGACATGATAGCGAACTGTCGCGTGACTCAGTGCAATAATCAGACTGATTTCCTTGTCCGTCTTGCCAATGGCAGCCCATCTCAGGCATTCGACTTCACGCTTGGACAGCCGACAATCGCTCGGAATCCATTGCTGCGTGCGCATCACGTTTACATAGCCAGAGAGGAAACGGCGGGTCATTGTGCCAAGAAAGTCACCATGCTCGGCAAAGATTTCAGTCATATCGTCTTGCATTCGGTCCAATGGAGAAAAGGAGGCCGCCGCAATCTGTCCGAATGACAAGTGTACCGGAACAAGGATCGTTGCCTTGCCGAATACGAACTGACCAAAATCGGCAAAGCTCAGTTCATCGAGATAGCGGTTGTGCCACAGTGTATGCGCGCCTTGCGCGTTGCACCAAAAAGGTTCGCTCTCATAGCGGCACGCCCGCGGCAACGGCGATGTCAGCGCGAGGCGCCCATTCTCCCACCATCTCTCACCGTCAGCTGTCCATCCAAACACATCGGCATTGAGGATGGCCCCATTGGCATCGATTATTTGTTCTTTTGAGGCGATATCGGCGCTGGCAGCAACGCTTAGTTCCAATCGCGCTGCTGCATCCTGAACAGCGATAGCCGCCGGTCGAATGTCTTCAACCGTTCGGATGGTCACTCTTTCAAAAACGTCAGCCTGCGTCAACATCCCCTGCCTCTTTGCAGGCGGGCTTTTGCGCCCGCTCTGCTCTTTCGATTCGCATTCTATTGATATTATGCGAAAAACAAAAGGTTCATTGCGACATATAGTAATCCGATGCAGCTTTTGAAGAGTAAAAACGGTCTCGCCGTCGTCCTGTTCCTGTGTTCGAATGGGACGGTTGCTCGGGTCAAGTTCAACTGGCCATGCCGGACCGAAACGTCACAGCAGTTTAACCAAGCTTTCGAACAGGATCGCTGCCATCCCACCCAACGGACGCATTCTTGATCATCTGGAACATCGATTCGCTACCGCGCGCGGGCTGCAAAATTTCGACAATGCTTCCCGGCCCATTTCCAGTATCGACATAGATCACACCGCCATCATCGCCGACTCTTCCTTCGACGAGAATTTTGGCTCCGGCAGCTTCCGCGGTTTTCCGAGCCTTTGCGATATCGTCGGTCAATATGCAGGTATGATGCATGACGTCTGCGTTCACGCCGTACTTGCCGTGATAAATGCTGGGAGCATCATTTTCCTGTCGGATCAACTCGATCTGGATGTCTCCCCAATAGGCCAGGGCTAGCGAGAATATGCAGTCGCTCGGCTCGCCCAGGTAAAGCATGTCCTGAAGAACGATGTTTTCTATCAAGTAGAACGGGCCCACGCCCATGACCTGTGTCCAGTGTTGCAGAGCCGCGTCAAAATCCTTGGGCACAAAGGCGATCTGCATCACCGGTCCGATGTCCTTGATATGCATGGTCTAATCTCCTTGCCCGGACCGTCTCATCCCCTATCGAATGGGACAGGTTGTGTGTTCGCTCCGGCATGCCATTATGCGACTCGGAGAGAAACTGAGAGTTTTGTCAGGCAATGAGCGATCGTGATCCCCAAATCGTAAATAGCCATGCCGCCAAACGGGCAGCAATGGCGCGTGAAGGCCAGC
>JANNLW010000504.1:0-5022 GCA_031397145.1 Sphingomonadales bacterium
ACTCACGAAAAAGTCGGTGGTCAGATCATCGACAACGCGCAGGATTGTGCGATCGCGTTCTTCCCAGCCGTCGGCCTCCGGCCCCTTCTTGATCCTTTCGATTTCGGCGCTGGTCAGGCCGGCTTCAAGGCCGATGACCACGTGCTGTGTCCATTCATAGCCCGATTTGCAGTTGAACCCTGTTCGTAACACGGCAAGTTCACGATCGCGAGCGGAAAGGGAGTTGCGTTTCGAAAGGACGTAGTTGCCCCATTGAAGGAAGCGCGCAAGTGCCTTGGGAGCACGGGCCAGTGTACGAAAAATGTTGAGAACCCGTCCCGTGGCAATGAACGGCGCGAGCACATCTTTCTGTTCATCATCAAGGGCGTCGAGCTCAAGTGGTTCGATCCGTGGGGCAGTCAGGCGCATATAAATCGCTCCAATAACGCAAGGTGAATAAGCGATACCGTTCGTCCGTAATGACGCCAGTAACAGATGCAAGCGTCCCTCGCTTGCCGGTGCAGGGCTTTCCGGTATGACAAATCGGGACAAGACTGGTGTTGGAGGCGAAATGACGGAAAAGAGCTGGAACTATGCCGATCTATGGGAGTCGGTTGCGGCAGCGCTTCCTGACGAACCCGCAGTAATTCAGGGATCACTATCGTTCAGTTGGAGGGACTTTGACTCACGGGCAAACGGTCTGGCGGCACATTTCCTGGCGGCCGGTCTGACACATCAGTCCAAGGTTGGCATCTATACCCAAAATTGCGCAGAGTTTCTGGTGGCAACCTTTGCGGCCTTCAAGGCTGGCATGGTGCCGTTTAATGTCAACTACCGCTATGGGCCCGAAGAAATTGCCTATCTTCTGGATAATGCAGATGCCGAAGCGATTGTGTTCGAGGCGCGATACGCCAGGGTGATCGCACCGGTTCGCAACCGTCTTCCTCATGTCAAAAGCTGGGTTGCCGTTGTTCGCGATGGAGAGGCTGCACCCGATTGGGCTTCGGACTATACCGACATCGCGGCCGTTTCCGATGCAGTAATTGCTCCTTGGGGGCGCAGCCCAGACGATCTTCTCTTCATTTATACTGGTGGTACAACCGGCATGCCAAAGGGTGTCATGTGGCGACAAGGCGATGTCATTGGCAAGGGTGACTATGGGGCAAACCCACTCGCGGGACTACCTCCTCTAGAGAGCCCCGCAGAGGCCGGACCACGGGCAAGGATACTCCCGTTGCGTCCGCGCGCGCTGATCGCTCCGCCCTTGATGCATGGCACCGGGATGCTGTCAGCCTATGGTTCGTTTACTGGTGGTGGATGCGTAATCCTCTTGCCTCAAAGGCATTTCAGTGGGGAAGAATTATGGGATATCGCCGAACGACACAAGGCAACCAGTGTCGCGATTGTTGGCCTGCCGTTCGCCCAGCCAATGCTTGAAGCACTTGATGCCAATCCCGGACGATGGGATCTTTCGTCGGTTTTAGTGATGGGATCGTCTGGCGCAATGTGGTCCAGAGAGAATAAGCTTGGCCTGATCCGCCACATTCCGCAGATCACGCTTCGAGACATGTTCTCGTCATCCGAAGCGTTGGGTCTCGGCGTATCCATGATGGATGCTCGGTCAGAAATCCAGACCGCCCAATTCGCCCTTGGGATTGACTGTGCGGTGTTCGCAGAAGATTGTCGACGTATTGAGCCCGGCTCTGGGGAACGCGGACGTGTTGCTGTCGGTGGCTTCCTGCCCGTTGGATACTACAAGGATGAGGCCAAGTCGGCAGCCACCTTCCCGGAGATTGAAGGGAGACGCTGGTCGATCCCCGGCGATTGGGCAGAGATTGCCCTGGATGGGACCTTGACCTTGCTCGGTCGCGGCTCTCAATGCATCAACACGGGCGGCGAAAAGGTGTTTCCCGAAGAAGTCGAGGAAGTGCTGAAACGACACCCAGCCGTGCGCGACGCGGCCGTTACCGGGATTCCGGATCCGCGCTTTGGCGAACGCATTGCCGCACTTGTGGACCTGAAGCGCGGATGCGTGACAAACGAAAACGAACTGATCGCGTATGTTAAAGCCGCCCTCGCCCACTACAAAGCGCCACGTCATGTCCTGGTGGTCGATAGTGTGGCCCGGGCGCCGAACGGCAAGCTCGACTATGGAAGCATCAAGGCGCGCGCCGTGGCTGCCTTTTGCGAAACGCCGATCACCAAGCGATGATCCACGACAAAGCGGGGATTACAATCGCATTGGCGCCCCTGATGCGTGGTGAACGCTTCACACGATTGGAAATGATTTGATTGCAGAGGATGATCTCGCGCCGATCGGAACCGACACCGGGATCGATGTCCTGACAACGGACGATCACGCGAACGACCGCTTTGTTGAAGCAAACCTGAAGCGGAACTTCATTGCGCATTTTGCGCACGGGATGCTCGGGATGACCGGATTCCGGCTCATCTATGCGCCAACCTTTGTTCCGGCTTACCTCTACATGTTGACCGGATCATCTCTGATGGTCGGCGTATCGCAGGCCCTTCAGCAGGCGGGCGCTATCCTGTCACCACTGTTGAGTGCCACCCAGATCGAAGACAAGAAACGGATTCTGCCTAACGCTATGCGCAATGGGACAATGATGCGGGTCCAGTTGCTTGGCCTTGCACTTTCTGGCTGGTTTCTCTCCGGTATATGGCTTGCCACCGCGACGATCCTTTTCCTCTTCCTGCTGGGCTATTATTCCGGCGCACAGCGTGTGTCGTTCCAGATGCTGATGGCAAAGGTCATTCCGCTGCAAAAACGGGGCCGGTTGCAAGGCTATCGCAATATGGCAGGAGGAGCCGTGGCGGCTGCGCTATCATGGTGGGCGGGAAGCACGCTGATCGAACACAATGTCTTGGGCAATGGCTATGCGACAACGTTCATGCTTGCCTTTATCCTTACGAGCCTTGGACTGGCGGTTCTGGCACTCGCCATCCGGGAGCCAGACAACCACCGGAGGCGCGCGCCGATGCGTCTTGCGGACAGGCTGAGGGAACTGCCGCTCCTGCTTGCCGATCGGAACTATAAATACTTCCTTGTCGCACAACTGCTGACAACATCAGGTCGGATCGCGATGCCATTCTGCATTCTTCATGCCGGGGATGTCATCCAACTCGACGGGAAGGCACTAGGCATTTTTTCGCTCGCCTTTCTGGGCGCGGATACGCTTTCAAACCTCATCTGGGGCGCCTTGGGCGACAGAAAAGGGTTCCGGCTGGTTTACATCCTCTCCAATATTGTCTGGGTGGGCGCATTTTTCCTGATGCTTGTGGCGCGCGATCAATCTGGTTTTGTGCTGGGGTTTATTGCGCTCGGCGCCGCACTTTGCGGCTACTCAATGAGTCAACAGACCTTGGTCCTCGAATTCGGGTCGCGTGAGGACACGCCAATGAGGCTTGCACTTTCGACGACGGCAGAAACATCAGTTGCGGCGATCGGTCCGATCATCGGAGGTATCGTCGCGACCTTCTATGGCTTTGTTCCGCTCATCTGGCTTTCGATCTGCCTGATTGCAGCAGCGCTGATAGTCATGTTGTTTGCCGTTCGCGAGCCTCGATCGACGTTCCCAAAGGCTTAAGACAGAAAACCGAGATCGCTGTTTGCGAACCGACCGATATTGGGTGCAATGTTTGCCAGTTCAGATGGGTCGACTCCAAACCAGCGCGCAAGAGTTGCTGAATACTGATCCACCGATGTGCTCGGCAACAGGCGACCTTGGCCAACTTGATCGTCACTGGTCACCGAAATATTTGGCGCGGTTCCAAAAAAACGGCCACCGTTGACCGCGCCGCCCAGGATGAGGTGGTGGCCACCCCAACCATGGTCTGAGCCATCTCCGTTTGATGCAAGCGTGCGGCCAAAATCAGAGGCGGTAAACGTTGTCACCTTATCGGAAATACCCAGCTCGATCGTTGCCCTGTAAAACGCGTCCATTGCAAAATCGACCTGCGACATCAGCCCGGGCTGTTTTCCGGGCAAACTGTCATGCAGGTCAAATCCGCCCATGCTGACCAAAAAGACCTGTCGCTTCGCTCCCAAGGCTTGGCGTGCGCCAATAAGTTTTGCAATGATCGCCAACTGATCCGCGAGCCCATTTCGACCGGTAGCTGGCCTGAACGATGTCGTCAAAGTCACCTGATTCAGAGCTGCAGCAACCACACCTTCGGCATCAATCGATCGTTTCGTTACACGATTATATTCCGCTTCAAGAACATGATTGCTGGTCTGCGTCATCAGCGAACGAAGCGCAGTGCTCCCGGCGGCCGACCCAAAAAGCGGGCTCTTTATGCCGTTTACTCCAAGCGCTCCGTTTGACGACACTTGGTAGGACAGGGCCTGCTGACCCGAAAGAAAAACGGCATTGCCAGTAGCCGAAATGCAGGAGAACAAGGCGTTGCCGTTGCTCGACATGGCCAAGTCACCCATGCGCCCGCCCCATCCGTCCGAAGCACCTTCCGGCTTTGATGATTGCCAGGTTGATTGTTGGTCATTGTGGGAAAACAGTTTTGCCGGGCGGGGATTTGCGACGAGGTTTGAGCTGTTGTACTGCGCAAGCGTTAGCGGCGCGATCAGTGGCCCTACATTGAGCAGCGGCGCCATTTTTCCCTCATCAAACCTTGCCTTCAAACGCGTCATTTGGGGAGCAAGGGCGTACTGCAGATTGTTGGTCAAGACCTGATTGCCTGCTGGCGAAAGCGTAGTTGCCGCAAGGCTGGCCAAACTGGGGGCAAGACCACCAGCCGTTTGGCCAGCACCACCTCCGCGTATTGCGCTGTACAGGTCATAATTTACTGAATCGGCAGGGACGAGCAAGCTGTTCTGATCGTTGCCACCGTAAAGGAATATGCAGACGAGGGCCTTGAAATCGGTGCCTGCGCTGAACGCGGCCGCCTCACCAATGCCGGCCAAACCCATCGCCCAGGAGGATGCAGTTCCCGCGACCACCAGCTGGCTACTCCGTCGCAGAAAGGCGCGGCGAGAGATATCATTCATCGTTCCGATGTGCATGTCGG
>JANNLW010000011.1:0-19837 GCA_031397145.1 Sphingomonadales bacterium
CGCTGGGCCTGCCGGTCGCAATCATCTACAGCTTCGCAGCAGTCGGTGCGCTGTCATCGGGAATACTTTTCCCTCGCCTCCTTTCGCGGGGCTGGACAGTCAATCGGGCCCGCAAGACTTCCATGTTCTTCTATTCGTGCATGATCCTGCCGATGCCGCTCGCCATCTACGCACCCAATCCCTGGATCGCGTCAGTCGTGATCGGAATCGCGCTATTTGCGCATCAAGGATTTTCGACCAATGTGTTCGGGATGACGGCCGATGTCGTCCCAGTCGGGCGGGTCGCTACGGTGATTGGCGCAGGAGCAGTTGCCGGTAATCTTTCTGGCGCCGGCATGATCGAATTTGCCGGGTTCAGCCTTTCAAACGGGCTGGGTTATTGGCCAATGTTTGCGATTTGCGCGAGCGCCTATCTGCTGGCGACCCTTTGGGTGCATCTCATGCTGCCCAATATTCGGCCCTATGGCGATGCTGATTGACGAAAAAGGGGCCCGGACAACTGTCCGAGCCCCTTCCTGCAACCTTCGTGCGACCCCGAAGGATTTACTTTCCGCCTAAATTGACCTTGGCTGTTACGCCGAAGTAGCGGTCTGCCTCGCGCGGAATGAAGTAGCGGAAGCTGCCGCCAGGACCACCCCCGCCGATCGCCGCCGCAAAGCTTTGATCAAAGGCGTTCTTGACCTGGAACGTGACACGGAAGCGGTCATTTGCATCAATTATGGAAGCTTGCAGATCAAGTATGCCATAGCCCCCGATCGTACCCGCCGCGCGATTTGCGGCTGATGCATCGAAGAACGATAGTTGGCTTGACTGGAGCGAACCCTGACCGCCGACAGAGAAATCGATCGAACCTCCCGTTCGAATGCGATAATCAGCGGCAAGCGAGCCCTTCCACTTTGGCGCATAGGCCAATTCGGTGCCAGATGGAATAACCGCAGCCGGATTCCCGCCGGGTGGAACCCGAAACTTGTCGACATGGGCATCGGTGTAGGCAACGCCTCCCGAAATGCTCAAATCGCTCATTGGCCTCCAGATCAGGTCAAGCTCGCCGCCCCGGGTGGAGACGATTCCGGCATTCGTAAAACGACTCACCGGAACACCGGCAATCACATCGGGATTGTTGGCCTGGAAGTTCTTGTACTTCGCATAATAGGCCGCGAGGTTCACGACCAGTCTACCGCCAAACAGGGTGTTCTTGAGACCGGCCTCATAGGCGTCGGCGCTTTCCGCCGCGATTTCAGCGGAACCGGTCGTGTTAAGATTGAAAAACACGTTGAATGCGGGGCCCTTATATCCTCGCGAATAGGTCGCATAGGCCATTGAATTGCGAACGATGTCGTATTGGACGCCAAACTTGCCCGAAAGGTTTTCGTTCGTCGTCTTGTTCCGGAAAGGAATGCCATTTGGCAGGCCGGGAATAAACACAACAGAGCCAGGTGTTGCACCTGGACCTGTCAGGCCATTGTTGAAAACACCAGCATCAAATGACGGGTTCACGCCGCCGGTTCCGACCGCGACATTGCTTACGCGGCTGTGGAAGATGTTAAGCTGGTCAACGGTATAGCGCAGGCCGCCAATAAGGCGAAAAGCATCCGTGATGTCGAAGGACGCCTGTCCAAACAGCGAGAAATTCTTGAACACCGAGCCAAAATTTGCCGTACCGTTCGCGAACTGTGAAGGCTGGGCATTCGCCGAACCGCAAGGAATCAAGCCCGTCGCGCCAACCACAGCACTACACAAGATTGAGTTGCGGGTGAATGTCCGTTCGGTTTCCGCCCGTGAAAAATAGGCTCCAAGAACATAGTCAAGCTGCTGGTTTCCCGGCGACGTCAACCGAAATTCCTGGCTAAAGGTATTGCCGGTCTGCGGACCCACGTCATGGGTCTGCGGCAATCCAACATAGGCTTGATCGAGCAAATCGCCTTCACGGATTTCGTTTTCATCGGCCTTGCGATAGGCTGTTATCGACGTGATGGTCTGGGTGCCCAGAGTCGCGTCCACCTGTAAGGAAGCTCCCCAACTTTTCTGGATGCTTTTTGCGGCCAGATTGGTCTTGATGGTGCGCGTCTTGTCGCCCAGAAACTGAACGCCGGCGAGCGCGAGAACAGCATTGGCATTGGTTGGCGTGGTTGCCGCGATTTCAGTGCAGCAATCGTCATTTGATTTTCGCCAGTCAACAATCAGTGTTGCTTTAACGTCTGGCGAAAGGTCAGCGACTACAGTTCCGCGGAATCCATAGCGCTTGTATCCGTTCACACGATTGTCCCCGGCGGAGCCGATATTGCGGATGTTACCATCATACTCGCCATAGAAGCCCGTCAGGCGGGCGGCGGCATTTTCACTGATCGGCAGATTCAGCACCGCACGTCCGCGATATTCCGATTTCGAGAAAAATGACGCCTCTACCGAACCCTCGAAATCCTGGGTGGGGCGCTTGCTGACAATATTGACCACGCCAGCCGAAGCATTCTTTCCAAAGAGCGTACCTTGCGGGCCGCGTAGCACCTCGATCCGTTCAATGTCCACAAGATCGCTGAATGCCTCGCCCGCGCGACTGTAAACGACACCGTCAAGGACTGTGGACACGGAAGGCTCACCGGCCAGCGAGAAATTCGATGTGCCGACGCCGCGCAGGAAGAGTGACTGATTGATGGCAACCGCAGCCTTGCGGAAGTTTAGCGACGGAACAAGATATTGCGCGCTTTCAAGGTTTATCCCGCCCTGATTGGCAAGCGCGGCACCGCTGATTACCGAAACGGCAACCGGTACATCCTGGAGGCGCTCGGATCGCTTTTGCGCGGTGACGACGATTTCGGCAGGTGCCGCTTCGTCTTCAGCAGCCGCATCCTGTGCGAAAGCGGGAGCAGTTGTTGCAAGCAGCGCCAGCGCGCTTGTTGCCATCAGGAAAGTCTTCATCTTGTTCCTCCTCATTTTCACCCGGCAACGCCAGATGTATTCCTCTCAAAAGCCGAGTTCGGCCATCTCCACGACGCGCTTCTCCTGCGCGCTGAGTTCTGCAGCAGTGCCAATCGCGACCGCCATCAATCCGTCATGTGCTGTTACTTCAACCGGCCCTGCTCCAAGGATCGCGGCGCGAAATTTCTGATGTTCATAATAGGTCGAGCCATGATGGTGCCCTGCCTTCAATATGGTTTCGTCAACATCTATGCGCGTCCGCTCGACCGCCTTGGGCGCCATGAAGCCTGTTCGTGGCGAAAAAACGAGTTCCCCCGCCGGGATCAGGCAATCGAGGCGGGCCTTGTCTCCCACCGCCGTAATTTCCTCCTGATTCTCAGCGCCTTCGGCAAACATGGAAAGATCAAGCATGGCGCGCGTTCCATTCGCGAAATCGACGGTAGTATAGCTGTTGTCGAGGATGTCGGGGCGCTTGCCATTATAGGCTTCGTCGAGATGGTTCACGTCCATCGCGCCCGAACAGTAGACGCGCACCGGCTCCGAACGCACGACAAGACGCATCAAATCGAAGAAATGGCAGCATTTTTCGACCATCGTGCCACCAGTGTTGGCTGCAAACCTGTTCCAGTCTCCCACTTTCTCCAGAAAAGGAAATCGATGCTCGCGGATTGAAAGCATCTGGAGCTTTCCGACGCGACCGTCATGAAGCTGGCGGATGAACTCGACTGCCGGAGGCATGTAGCGATATTCCATCGCCGTCCAGAAGATGCCGGGCGTATTAGCCGCGCGATCGACAATCCACCGCGCGTCCTCAATGGTCGTTGCCAGCGGCTTTTCACACAGGATATGCAGACCTGCGTCAAAGAGCGGCACGAGCACGTCGCGATGGGTATGGTTTGGACTGGCGACAATCACAGCATCGACAAGACCCGAGGTGGCCAGTGCCGCTGAGTCGGAGAATTCAGCAACACCTTCGGCCCGGTTGCCCAGGGCTGATTTCGCCCATCCAAGCGACGCTGACACTGGATCTGCCAGCGCAGTAACCAACGCGCCCGGCGTCAGCGCCAGGTTCTGGATATGCTCCACGCCCATCATTCCCGAGCCAACCAGCCCGTATCTTATCGTATCGGCCACCCGTCTTGTCCATTTATGACAACGATGTCTGAAATGCCTTTTCTCACGCGAACGAAGAATGTGCAAGGCAGTAAGATGCAGGAAACACGGAAAGGCCAAAGACTGTTTCCCATATGCAACAGCCGTGTTAGGCAACGCACATGCGCGTCACCATCAAGGATGTTTCCCGCGTCGCAGGGGTGTCGATCAAGACGGTCTCGCGCGTGCTGAACAAGGAGCGCTATGTCCGCGCAGCTACGCGCGAGCGGGTCGAAGCTGCCGTCAAGGCGTTAAATTTCAGCCCCAGCCTCGCAGCGAGAGCACTCGCTGGGAGACGATCATTCCAGATCGCGCTGATATATGACAATCATTCTCCCTTCTACATCCACCAGATTCAGGAAGGCGTCTGGGCGCAGTGCAAGGAACAGGGCGTCCGCATGTTGGCCCAGCCTGCCGACGTCGCCTCGCCCACGCTCGCCGCTGAAGTCGGCGGCTTGATCGATGAGACTCACGTCGACGGTGTGATTCTCTCCTCTCCAGTGACCGACGCCCCCGCAGTGCTGGTGGAGCTGGAACGCCGTGGCATCCCGTTTGTCCGTATTTCTCCCGGAACGAATCACGCACTGACGTCGTCTGTCTTCATGGATGACGTCCAGGCCGCCGATGACATGACGACCCATCTGATCAATGAGGGGCACAAGCGGATTGGCTTCATCGTCGGCCATCCCAATCACATGGCAAGCGACCAGCGCCTTTTTGGATATCGCCGCGCGCTCGACAGGGCAGGCGTCGCATTCGAGCCTAGCCTTGTTCAACCCGGACAGTTCGATTTCTCGAGCGGAGCCGCGGCGGCGGAAGCTTTACTGTCGCTTGGCGAGCCTCCCACCGCTATTTTCGCAAGCAATGATGACATGGCCGCAGGCGTACTGGCAGTCGCGCATCGCATGGACATTGCTGTACCCGAAGCATTATCTGTCGCTGGTTTTGACGATACCGAATTGGCAAGCGCAGTCTGGCCACCGCTCACGACGATTCGCCAACCAACCCGTGATCTGGCCTATACCGCGGCTGGGTTATTGTTCAGCGAGGAAGGCGTGGTCATCCATCGCCGACTGCAACACGAACTGATCGTTCGAGGTTCAACCGGGCGAGCGCCCATCGATGCGCTTCGCCCTTGACCGGAATCGGTTCTGCCGCCACAATAAGACAGCGTTGTCAGTTTCAAGCAAGATCGAGGTCGCATGTCGCTTCTCCCCCCCCCTCCCGCCTCACGCGTTCTTGGTCCCGGTGGCAAGGAGGCAAGCAGTCTGGCCTGGGGGATGTGGCGCTTTGAAGGTGACAACATAGCGGCTGCCCAAGGGCTGGTCGAAGCTGCGCTCGACGCTGGCATTACGCTTTTCGATACGGCAGATATATATGGCTTTGACGGAACGGCCGGCTTTGGAGATGCCGAAACACTGCTCGGAAAGGTATTCAAGGCCAATCCCCGACTTCGTGACAGGATGGTGCTGGCAACGAAGGGCGGGATCATGCCACCCGTTCCCTATGACCAGAGCCGTGACTATGCGATGGCTGCGCTCGATGTGTCGCTTTCGCGTCTCGGTATCGATCAGGTCGATCTTTGGCAGGTCCATCGGCCCGACATGCTAACCCATCCGCAGGAGCTCGCCCGCACGCTTGAGGACATGGTCAAGAGCGGGAAGGTCGGCGCCATTGGTGTTTCCAATTTCGCGCCGTCGCACATTGCTGCGCTACAGAAGTTTCTCACTGTCCCGCTTGCAAGCATCCAGCCCGAATTTTCCGCACTGCACCTTGAGCCAATTGAGAATGGACTTTTCGACCTGTCTATGGGCGTCGGTGCAGCCGTTCTCGCCTGGTCACCTCTTGGGCAAGGCCGTATTGCGAAACCTACCAACAAGCGCGAACAGGCTGTCGCTGATGCGCTTGATAGTGTCGCCAAGGCTCAGGGCGTTTCGCGCGCAGCTGCTGCCTATAGCTGGATCATGGCGCACCCTGTGGGCGCCATTCCCATCGTCGGATCGCAACGGGCCGAGCGGATCGCCGAAGCGGCGGACGCCTTCAAAGTCCGCTGGACCCGCACCCAATGGTATGCCGTGCTGGTCGCATCAAGACAGGAGCCTCTGCCATGACCAACGCCTGCGAAGTCGCCTGGTTTTCAGCCCTGTGCGACGACGACTATGAGTTCCTTGGCGTTCCCGATTCGCAGCTTGCCTCAAGCTGGGACCATTGCCGCAATATTGTCATGCGTGCGGAGGAAGGCGGATTTGACAATATCCTGCTCCCATCCGGCTATCAGCTAGGCATCGATACGACGGCTTTCGCCGGCGCCATCGCAGCGGTGACGCGGCGGATCAAACTGTTGATGGCGGTTCGCATTGGCGAAAGCTGGCCACCGCAACTTGCGCGCCAGATTGCCTCACTCGACCAGATATCGGGCGGCCGGTTGAATGTGAACATAATCTCGTCGGACCTGCCCGGCGAAACGCTGGCCAGCGATCCCCGCTATGCCCGCACTCTGGAGGCAATGCAGATCCTGCGCACGCTGCTCAATGGCGAGCGTCTGGCGCACAAGGGCGAGTTCTGGAACCTCGAAATCGATCCGCCACGGATAAGAACGGTGAGCGGTAAATGTCCACCGCTGTATTTTGGCGGCCTCAGTCCTGCGGCGCGCGAAGCTGCAGCTCAAGGTTGTGACGTCTATCTGATGTGGCCGGACACGATTGACAAGGTGCGCAGCATTATTTCGGATATGAAGGCTCGAGCGGCCAATCATGGTCGGACTCTCCGCTTCGGCTATCGTGTTCATGTCGTTGTTCGCGAAAACGAAACCGAAGCACGCATCGCGGCTGATCGGCTGCTTTCCAAACTTGATGATGCCGAAGGTGCGGCCATCCGTGCCAAGTCGCTCGACAGTCAGTCGGCCGGCGTCGCTGCGCAAGCGGCACTGCGGGAAAGCGCCAGCAACGATGGCTATGCTGAGGACAATCTTTGGACAGGAATCGGCCGTGCCCGTTCGGGTTGCGGGGCGGCGATCGTCGGTGACCCAGACCAGGTGCTCGCCAAAATGCGCGCATATCAGACAGAGGGAATTGAGGCATTTATCCTGTCCGGATATCCCCATGCCACCGAATGCGACCTCTTCGCGCGACATGTTCTGCCACACCTGAAGCATGGGCCGCTCTAGGATTCTCCTGCGGATGTTCTGCTTTTCTTCATCAAACGGATCGCATCGACCTCACTAACGACCTCGGCATATTTGGCCTGCAGGTCAAACAAATTGGCCTCGTGCGGCGCCGGATGCCGGTCTCCACATGCTTCGCGTACAACGAACGGAGCAAAGCCATGCTGCAGGGCGTCAAGCGCGGTGGCCCTGACACAGCCTGATGTTGAAAGTCCCGTTACGAAGAGCGTATCAACGTCCATAGCGTGTAATATCTGATCAAGCTGCGTGCCGAAGAAAGCAGAAGCGAATTGCTTTGAGACAACAAGGTCGCCTTCTTGCGGTTGAAGGTCGGGAGGAAAATTTCCAAGGGGCGATCCGGCATCGAATGCCTTTAGCGCGGGAATCTTGAGGTAGAACAGACCGCCATCCGCCCCGCCGGGTGCATAGACAACATTGGTGAAAATCAGCGGAATCCCGGTCTCACGAGCGACAGCAACGAGGCGGATGTTACTGGCAAGGGTTTCTTCAACACCAGCATAAAGCGGCGAAGATGGCTCAAGATAGGCCATGACAAAATCAACGACGAGCAGGGCAGGATGCTTTCCAAAGGCCAAATGACCGTCAAACGCGCCCGCATAGTTCGTCAGGCGATCAGCCTCGTCCTTCGCCATCAGATCGCACCAGCTGCGTTCAGATTCTCCATTTCGGCATTCGTCAGCCCCAACAGGCTGCCATAGATTTCGGCATTGTGCTGGCCAACAACCGATGGCGCGGGCGAGCGAACGCTGCTTGGCGTTGAAGACAGTTTCGGCACGACATTCTGCATCTTGAGTTTGCCGAAGCGTTCCGTCTCAACTTCGATAATCGCATTTCGCGCTTGAAAATGGGGATCGTCGAGCATTTCCGGCGCGCGATAAACCTTTCCTGCCGGAACCGAATGATTGATCATCGAGGCTTCGACCTCGGCGATCGTGTGCTGTCCGGTCCATTCATTGATCATCTGGTCTAGCTCGACCTGGTTCTTGCCACGCTCAATATGGGTGGCATAGCGCGGATTGGTCGCGAGTTCGGGCTGACCCATCGCCTGCGTCAACCGAGCAAAAATTGCGTCGCCATTGCCACCAATCATGAATTCGCCATCGCTGCACATATAGACATTGGACGGCGCAATCCCCTTGAGGAACGATCCGCAGCGCTCGCGAATTATGCCCATCCGGTCATATTCCGGGATCACGCTCTCCATGACCTGCAACACCGCCTCGTAGAGCGCAGTATCGACAACCTGTCCCTTGCCAGTGCGTTCACGAACGTGGAGCGCGGCGAGCACGCCCATGCAGCCATATGTTGCAGTTAATGAATCTCCGATCGAAATACCCATGCGACTCGGCGGCCTGTCAGGCTCGCCAACGATATAGCGCCAACCGCCCATGGCTTCGCCGATGCCGCCATAGCCGGCGCGATCCGAGTATGGCCCGGTTTGGCCATAGCCCGACATCCGTGCAATGATCAGTCTCGGGTTGATCGCATGCAGCGCCTCGGGGCCCAGGCCCCATTTTTCGAGCGTGCCGGGTTTGAAATTCTCGATCAGGACATCGGCATGCGCGATGAGTTTTCGAACCAGCTCCTGCCCTTCGGCAATCCGTAAATTAGCAGAAACCGACTTCTTGTTGCGTGCAATGACTTCCCAATTGACCTTTTCAGGACCGTCCCCCCAAAGCCGCATCGGATCACCCGACCCCGGTGGTTCGACCTTGATGATTTCGGCTCCCATATCACCGAGCAACTGCCCGCAAAATGGCCCAGCCAGAAGCTGGCCAAGCTCGACCACACGGATATCGCTAAGGGCTCCGTTGTTTTCGACCATTCTATTCTGCCGCCTCTGCCATCGCCCAAACCGGCTGGACAGGCGCTGGCAAGCCTGTTTCCGCCTCGCAGGTCTCGCGCAAGGTGGATATTCCCGGGCCATAGTCAAACAGCGAAAGTGGCGGACGCGAAGCGCGAATAGACGACCGCAGGGCATATGTCGCTGCAGCGTCAACGTCACCCTTGCTGGAGGCAACGACACCATAGGCTCGCGCGCCTTCTTCAGTGACCAACCCCTGACTGATCTCCAGGCCAACAAGCGCGGGATCGCGTTCAAGCGGATCGCCCCAGCCGCCACCTCCCCATGTGATGAAGTGTAGTTGGTCATCCTGTTCGACGTGCACATCCTCGACCTTGTTGCCAACGATCGTGCTGGTTCCATCTGCCCGTTCAAGAATCTTTCTCGCACGTTTGCCCGGATGGCCACCATTGACGCCCCAGGGTGGCACGAACCACCGATCATCATGGATAGAGATCGTGCCGGCGCTCAGGAATCGGTAGGTCATATGGATACCATTGCCACCGCGATGAAGCCCGGCACCCCCGCTATCGGGCTCTGTTTCATATCGCTCGATGATCAGCGGGAAATATCGCTCGAGGAACTCGTTGGGCACATTTGTGAAGCCCGGCCAGAGCGAGTGGCCGTCGGGTCCATCGCCAAGAGGCCGCCCCGGGATGCCGCCAAAGCCGATCTGGAACAGCTGGAACCAGTCACCTTTCACATCATTGCCGGAATAGAACAGATGCGGTGACGAGGAGAATCCCGCAGCATTGAGAAATTCCGGCGTCTTCTGACCAAGCAGGCCACCCAATATGTCGAAGATCCGACCGAGCGCATGGGTCCGCCCGGAAAGAGCGGCCGGAAATCTCGGCTTGAGCAAGGATCCTTCGGGGATGCGCACGTCGATCAGGTCATAGAAGCCGTCATTGAACAGGATCTGCGGATCAAAGACCATGATCATATAGATCCCGAAGAACATCTTAAACATGTTCTCGTTGAGAAAAAAGTTGATCGATGCCTGGCTCTGCGGATCGGTCCCGGCAAAGTCGAGGATGACCTTTTCGCCCTCACGGCGCATGGTGCATTTGATCCGGTAGGGTCCATGGCCCATGCCATCGTCGCAAATATAATCTTCAAAGCTGACAGGCTCTTCCGCAACCGCCATTGCGATGAGCGATTTCATCGCGCGATAGTTTCGCGCCAAGAGCTCCTGCGTCGCCGACACATACACGTCATCACCAAATCGCTCCGCCATTTCGACGACACGACGGGCTGCAACCCGGCACGAAGCGATCAGGGCATTCAAGTCTGCCTGGCACCAGTCAGGCTTGCGCGTCTGGTGCATAACGAGCTTCATGAGATCGTCATTATACACGCCTTTCTTCCATATCTTGACCGGCGGAATGCGCACGCCTTCCTCAAAAATGGAACTCGCATTGATGGGCATCGATCCAACAACCTTACCACCAATATCCGACATATGACCAAACATCGCCGTATAGGCGATCAGGCGTCCATCCTTGAATATGGGAAGCAGAACCAGCCAGTCATTCGAATGGCTGACTGCGCCTTCGCAGCTATAGGGGTCCGAAAGAAAGATCATGTCGCCGTCTTCAAGGGTGCCCTCAAAGTTGTCGAGAAAACCCCCAATGAAGCTTCCGAACTGGCCGACAATCATCCGCCCCCTGTGATCGGCGATCAGCGGAAAGGCGTCACCCTGCTCGCGAATGCCGGGCGACATGGCCGTACGGACGAGCGTCGCGTCCATCTCGATTCTGGCGTTGCGAAGTGCATTCTCGACAATGTCGAGTGTGACAGGATCAATTTCGATTTTTTGGAAGGGCGTCGTGTTGGTTTCAACAATTGTAGCTGGCATTGGAGGCGCTCCTCAAGCCGGATTGATCAGGATGTTGCCAACGGCGTCGACGATCGCGACGCAGCCGGCTTCAATCAACGTGGTCGAGTCCATTTCGACAACAATCGCAGGGCCTTGAATCCTGTCACCCTGTCTCAGTTTTTCACGATCGTAGATGATGGCCGCCTGTTCCCTGCCATCCATCCAGAGCGTATGGTCGCGCATCTTGGCATCAGATGGATCTCCATTGCCCTTCGGAAGCTCGGCCGCCGGGAGGTCAAGTGTCTTGCCAAGTGCAACCGCGCGGAGGTTCACGATCTCGTGCGGAGTGTCCATATTGAACGTAAACAGACGCAAATGCTCTTCATCAAAGCGCGACAACAAACCGGTGACCCCGTCATTTCGGAGAACGTCAGGGCTAATCGTCAACGGTACTTCGAACGCCTGCCCGGCATAGCGGACGTCGACCTCGAACGCGGTTTCGATCTCGCCGTCGGGCACTCCATCGGAACGCAGTTCGGCGCGCGTTTGCGCTGCCATCTCGTGAAGCATTGCAATAAGTTCGTCAGCCTTCGTTTTTGAGGCCAGACGGGAGAGCGAGCGGGCGGTTTCCGTTCGCATTCTCGTCGTCGCATCTCCCAATGCGCACAGGACGCCGGGTGACACTGGCGAAATTGCCGGCCAGCTTCCCATCAAACGAGCAACCGCGTTGACATGAAGGGGGCCGGCGCCGCCAAAGCCCATAAGTGCGAAGTGGCGAGGGTCATAGCCTTGCTGGACCGAAATCATTCGCAATGCGCCGAACATGTTTTCATTGACGATATCAATTATGCCGCGTGCCGCTGCCATCAAATCGATCTTCAGCGCATCGGCAATGGTCTGGACGGCCTTTTTTGCTCCTTCTCGGTCAAGCTTGAAGCTTCCACCAAGGAGATTTTCCGGCAGGTAGCCGAGGACAACATTGGCATCGGTCACGGTTGGAGCCTCGCCGCCCTTGCCATAGGCCACTGGCCCCGGCACAGCGCCCGCTGATTGTGGGCCGACACGCAAGGCGCCCGTCAGTTCGGGGACATAGGCAATCGAGCCGCCTCCAGCGCCAACTGTTTTTACATCGAGCGACGAAGCACGCACAGACAGATGGCCAACCTCCGTTGTCCGCACCCGGCGAGGTTCGAGATTTTCAATCAGCGCGACGTCGGTCGATGTGCCGCCGACATCGAGTGTCAGGATATTCTTCAAACCGGCATTTTTCGCGACCCACAGCGCGCCGGTCACGCCGCCGGCTGGGCCTGACATCAGGATGTTGACCGGGTTTTCCTCAGCCTTTTGGGCAGACATAAGTCCGCCATCGGAACGAAGCAGCGAGAGTTTGCCTGCCATGCCACTATTGGCCAGCTTTTCACGAAGGCTTGCGACATAACGACCAACCACTGGGCGAACCGCTGCGTTTGCCACGGTTGTTAGCGTCCGCTCATATTCCTGCATTTCGGGAAGCACTTCGTGGCTGAGCGAAACCGGCACATCCTGGACCATGTCGCGCGCGATCTCTCCAATCCGCTTTTCATGCGCCCCATTGGCATAGGCATTGATCAGGGAGACCGTAATTGCTTCGACGCCCTGCTCTTTGAGTTGGGCCAATGCGGTGCGAACGCTCTCCTCATCTAGTGGACGAACTTCCTCGCCTGCAGCATTCATCCTTCCCTTAACGGTGACAGTGTCTTCGAGCGCCGCAAGCGGTTGCGGCTTGGGCCAGATGATCCATGCTGCCAGTCCACCAGGAACAAAGCTTCGCGCGATTTGCATGATGTGACGATAGCCCTCGGTCGTAACCAAGCCGACGCGCGCGCCCTTGCCCTCAAGCACGGCGTTGGTTGCAACCGTCGTCCCATGAAGAAAGAACTCAATATCCTTGGCCTCGACTTGCGCATCCGCGCAGATCGCATTGACCCCAATGAGAATCCCTTCCGAACTGTCATGCGGGGTAGATGGCGTCTTGTGTCGCCAGAAAGCCCCCGTATCGACATTGAACAGTAACAGGTCGGTAAAAGTTCCTCCGACATCAACGCCCAGGCGATAGCCCATCCACTTTCCTCTCTCTTTATGTCGCCACAGGGAAGGTGGGCGCCTGCGCCACCATTCCCGGCAATTTTCGGCCAATCACCTGCGAAAGCCATCCGCTTGCTGCGACCAGCCTATCCAGATCCATGCCCGTTGCGATTCCCGCACGTTCAAGCATATAAACAACATCTTCACTGGGGACATTGCCGGCAGCGCCGGGCGCAAACGGGCAGCCGCCCAATCCACCGAGCGACGCATCGACAACACTCGCTCCAGCCTGCACTGCAGCCCATACATTTGCGAGCCCCGTATTTCGGGTGTTGTGGAAATGGACACGGACAGGAAGCGGGCTGATTGCCTGCCGGACCCGTTCGACCAGTCTTGCAACATGCGCCGGATTGCCCACACCAATTGTATCGGCAAGGGCGATTTCAACAGGGCCCGCCTCAGCAATTCTTTCGGCCATCGCGACGATATGATTTTCAGCTATTTCGCCTTCAAACGGGCACCCAAAGGCCGCCCCGATCGTTGTCTGCGCTGTCAGGCCCGCAGCGCTGGCCATCGCGATGATTTCACGGGCCGCGTCGACCGAACCGGCGCTTGTCTGGCCCTGATTGGCCATCGCGAATCGATCGCTCGCGACAGCGACTGCCCCAAGCTGGTTTATCCGGCCAGTCGCTATAGCCCGTTCCGCACCACGCGCGTTCATAACCAATCCGATGAAGGTCACATCGGCGCGGAACGGCAGGCCGGCACAGACCAAATCGGCGTCCGCCAGCTGTGGCACCTTTTTGGGGTTCACGAAGCTCGTCACTTCAATTCTGCGCGCGCCCGAGGCGATGGCACGCGTGATCAGCATCAGCTTGTCAGGCGTGGCAATCTGGACCGCCTCATTCTGCAGTCCATCACGCGGTCCAACTTCTACAAATTCAATGGCTGTCGGCGTCATCGGTACGTCATCGCCTTAATTGTATACAAAATCAATACGAACTATTCGGCGACGACCGAAAGAATTGCGGCCGCATCGGTTCGATGCGCATCCGCATAGCTATGGAAAGCCCTTCGAATATGACCCGTCATGACCGACCCCGCCCAAATTTCGTCGCGACGGCCAAAGGCGGCAAGAATTTCGTCATGCTCCCGATACGAGCGAAAAAGATTTTCACGATCATAGTGCTGGGCAGTGCGCCAGACGACCGGCTGCTCCACGATTCGCGAGAGCAAGCTCTCAAGCTTTTCGGATGAGGATGCTTCGACGATAATGGCATGGAAACGCCGGTTATGCTCAAGAAAGGCTTGTACATCCGGAATCGTCCGCGTGACGGCGACCTTGAGGGCTTCATTTTCAACCTGGAGAGCTTCCAGCTGCCGGTCCGAAATCCGGGTTGCTGCCCGCACAGCAGCATGTCCTTCAAGCATACCGCGCAATGTGAATGCATCCTCAAGATCTTCAAGTGACCAATCGGCTATGAATGAGCGTTGGGAATCATTGCGCCTGATAAAGAGCTCCGCCTCGAGGCGGCGAAGCGCATCGCGCACAGGCGTTCGGGAGACCCCGCATATTTCTGCCAGATGCTCTTCACGAATTTGTGCGCCTGCCGTGAGTTGGCCCGACAGGATCATGTTCCTGATCTGATCATAGGCACGGTCAGAAGCACGCGACATGAACCATTCCTTTCAAGGCTTGACCTTTGTATATTGTATACAATAGAAGTTTGCCAAGGCAATGTCTTAAAGGGACTCCAGGGCAATGGTCCGCGAACATCGCATCAAAGTGATCGTGCCCATTCCGATGGATGCTGCGGGCGTGGCCAATCGAGCGTCGCAATTGCCACAGCAGGTAATAGCGCAAGGTTTCAAAGCGGAGTTCTGCGCGGTGAAGTGGGGTGCCGCGCTCGGCGACAGCTATCACGATATGCTCCTTATGGACTGGACGGTGTTCCAGGCAGGGATTGATGCAGAGGCGGAAGGCTATTCCGCAGTCGTAATTGATACGGTCAGCGACTCAGGGCTGCGTGCGCTTCGATCCCGCCTGTCAATTCCTGTGCTCGGCCCCGGCGAATGCGCCTTTCATATGGCAATGACGCTCGGCAAGAAGTTCACTGTGCTGACGATGTGGGACGAATGGTTCCCGCTCTACGAAAAGACATTGACCGAATATGGCTACTGGCCTCGTTGCGCTTCCCTCAGGTCAATCAAGACCCGCCCTGACCTCGAAGAATTGCTGGCTGGCAAGGAGGACGTAATCTTTGCCAAGCTCAAGGCCGAAGCCGAACGGGCAATCAAGGACGATGGGGCTGACGTGATCGTGCTTGGTTCTACCACGATGCATCAATCGGCCAACTGGCTTGCGCAGAATTTGCCGGTTCCGGTGATCAATCCCGGCCTTGTCGCATACAAACAGGCTGAATTGCTGATCCAGCTTGGTCTCACCCACAGCAAGATCGCCTTTCCGACGCCAGGGGTTGGCAATGATGCGGGAATCAGAAAGGGCAGCGCATGATGGCGGAGTGGAATGAGGGCGGAGCCGGGCAGGCCGCTTTGCCCTATGCCTATTATATCGACATCGTGGCGAAGCGCTATTTTGACGGTGTCGACAACAAGAACATGCAGCAAGTTATGGACTGCTTTACCGACGATGCGATCCTCACGGAAGTAACGTCCAACACCGTTCATACCGGCCGCGAGGCGGGGATCCGGGCGATGTTTACCAAGTTGTTCGCTGACTTTTCGGACATCTGGCACGGTAATTTCGTTCATACGACCGACCCGGACAGCAATGCCATCTGCTCGCAGTTCACAGTTCTTATCACACCCAATGGCGGATACGAATTGCGCTATGAAAACTGCAACCGCTTCTACCTCAAGGGCGACAAGTTCCACCGGGTCCATGTCTATATGAGTGGCGACAACCTGCTGAAGGAAGGGGACGCCTGATGCAGTACGAGCCCACCCTCAATCGCGCCGAACTGATCGCGCTTGCAACCAAATCCTACTTTGGAAACGTTGACGCAAAAAATATGGACGGCGCGCTCGCGTGCTTCAACGATGAAGCGCTTTTCTGCGTCCAGACGGCTTTTTCCCGTCATGCCGGAAAGAGCGCCATCAAGCGGATGTTCGAGGATTTCTTCGGTGCCTATGCCAGCATCGTGCACAAGGATTTCGTCTGCACGGTCGATGAAAAGAATGGCCGCATTGCTGCAAGCTTTGAAGCGGTGCTGACAGGCCATGATGGTAAGATCACACAGCTCTTCAACACCAATTTCTGGCGCATACGCGATGGAAAATTCCAGGAAGTCTACGTCTATTTCAGCGGCGAAAACGTGCTCGTTTAACAAGAATGTCAGGGAGACTAGAAATGCGCATCACCAAAATGATTCTGATGAGCTCGATATCGGCCATCACACTGACGGCCAGTCCGGCGCTGTCGCAAACAACGCCTGAAGACGGTGCTTCAAGCGATGACATCATTGTCACTGCGCGTCGCCAGAGTGAAAGACTGATCGA
Source organism: Sphingomonadales bacterium (assembly GCA_031397145.1). GTDB lineage: Bacteria > Pseudomonadota > Alphaproteobacteria > Sphingomonadales > Sphingomonadaceae > Aquisediminimonas. The sequence continues at coordinate 16,498 of JANNLW010000011.1, forward strand.
TGTTCCGGCCTCCGTCTCGGTCCTCACGGCAGACGCGCTGGCAGATACCGGAGCGAGAAACGCGCAGGCGTTCGCCGAACTTACGCCGGGTGTGACAATCGTGACCGGAACCGCCGAAGCGGGAGATACGCAGATCAACATTCGCGGCATCAACGGCGCGCGCGACGCGGAAAGCTCTGTTGCGCTTGTTGTGGACGGAATCCTCAAGACCAACACCGCTCAGCTGAACCAGAACCAGGGAACGCTTCGCCAGGTCGAAATCCTCAAAGGCCCCCAAGGCGCTATCTACGGCCGCAATGCCGCGGCGGGTGCAATCGTAATTTCAACCCTGAAACCGGGCGACCGTCTCGAAGGGGGTATCACCGCCAGCTATGCCAATGAAAAGACAATCGAGACGAGCGCCTATATTGCGGCTCCCATTGGCGAAGAATCTGGATTTGTCCTATCGGGCTATTATCGCACGACTGACGGTTTCTATCGCAACATCCTGCTCAACAAAAAGGTCGTAGACGATCAGGAAGTTGGCAGCATCGACGGTCGTTTTGTTACCCGCCTCGGAGACGCCACGCAGCTTGATGTGAAAGCGCGCTATGCCAAACTTTCCGGAGCTTCGATCAACTTCAACGCGGCATTCCATCTCCCCAATTTCGCGGCCGCCAACCCTGCATTCAACGAGGATGTGGATGATCATGCGTTCAGGTATTACGGCAACATCAGGCCGACGAACGATCAGAAGAGTTTTGACGCATCCATCAAGCTCGATCATGATTTCGGATCGGCAAAACTGACCACATGGGCGCTCTATTCAAACGTCAAACAGAGCCTGACCGCCGATGGCACCTCGGCCGACTTTGCACGATACATCTCTCCGGCGCTCGGCGCTCCGGCCAATCCGACGAATTTGGCGGTGCAGGGTGCCTGCTTCGCTTCGACCGCAGCCAATACGGGCTTTCCGGTGAACCAGCCAGGCGCAATCGGTGCTATTCCGGTGCCCTTCATTTTCGCTCCAGCCAATGGCTCGACCTTTGGCCCCTACAGCCCGACAACTTGCGACGGCACCCAGTTCCAGGTCCGCAATCAGAAAGACTTTAGTGGAGAAATCCGGATCGCCTCGACCGGAAACGGCCCATTATCATGGCAGCTGGGCGCCTATTACCTCAACATCAGTCGCTTCGTTGGCGTAAGCCTTGGCGGTGATTTGGGATTGGGCTTGATCAAGCAACTCTACAATGCTCCGGGCTCGAACAATCCGACATCGCAGCTTTATGCTGATCGCTTCAAGACGAATGTCTACGCTGGATTCGGATCGATAGACTATGCACCATCGGCCAAGTTCAAGGCCGGGCTGGCGCTACGTTACGACATTGAAGACCGATCCGTCTCCAATCGCGTCCCCAATGTTGACGATCCGATCACCGGCGCGAAAATCAATCCCGGCTTGCCGCTCACGGGTTCAATTCCGGACAAATCGAAATCCTTCAAGCAGCTGGAACCCAAACTCTCATTGAGCTTCCGACCCAACGAACATTCCAACCTGTATGCAAACTGGGGTGTCGGGTTCAAAGCGGGCGGGTTTAACAACTCGGGATCATCGGCAACCGTCAACAGCAACTTCAATGTGCCATCGATCGGTGCCGGTGTGGTCATCAATGATCAGTTCCGCAAGGAGCGCTCAAGCGCATTCGAAGCGGGATTCAAGGGGTCCGTGCTCGACAACCGGCTGACCTTCGATCTGGCCGGCTATTATACACGCGTCACCGACATGCAGTTCTTCGAGTTCTTCGTAGGCAGCTTCGGCCTTTTGCGGGTCGTCTCGAACATTGACCGGGTCGATGTGAAAGGTATCGAACTCAACACAACCGCCAAGATCGTGAAGGGATTTTCGGTCTTCGGTTCGTTCAATTACACCGATAGCGAAATCAAGAAGAATGCGTCGCGCACTTACACCGTCGGGAACAAGTCCCCCTACACCGCAGACTATACGGTCAACCTTGGCGCACAAGTTGATGTGCCCGTCACGGACAGCATGAAGTTCAAAGTGCGGGGTGATTACCGGATCACCGGGCCCACCTGGTTCCACACGGTACAAAGCCAGACACGGGCGACCATTTTTAGCCAGCTTTTGCCGATTTCAGCGCTCATGCTTCCCGCTTTCGTTGGCGACGCCAATTACGGCGTCGCCAAGCGTAATGCGTTTGGCGTCGTCAATCTGCGGGCCGGAATTGAAGGCGACAATTGGCACATCACGGCCTTTGCCAACAATCTGTTCGACAAGAAATACATCAACGAAGCGATCCCGGCGATTGAATTTGGCGGATCATTCATTTCACCCGGGGCGCGCCGCCTGGCAGGTGTCGAGGTGGGTTACAAGTTCTAAGCCCGATAGGGTCGCGCCCGGCCCTGACCCAGGTCAGGGCCGGATGAGAACGCCGCGAAAGCCCGGACGGGGAACGTGCCAAATCCTTTGATTTTTGGAGGTACGGCAAAGAAACGAAAGCCATCATCGGGTACCGCGCCCAAGTTCGTCATATGCTCGACAATCGGGATGTCTGCGCCGAGCAGAATGGTGTGGATCGGTCGGGAGCGAGTGCGCGTATCATCAATATTGTAACTATCGATCCCGACCAGCGTCACGCCGCCCGCAACAAGCAGGTGCGCCGCCGCTTCGGATAGAAACGGATGGTTTTCGAAATAGAGTTCGGTCCTCCAGAGCCGGTCCCAGCCGGTATGAATCAGGACAGCCTTACCCCTGACGTCCAGCCCTGCAAATGCACCGGAATCAATCGCAAGCGCCTCCTCGAATGGCTGGCGCACGACGATGCCTTCCAGCTCTGCCAGCTGCGCAAGATTCAGCCCTGCAAGATCCTTTCCTTCGCTATAACGATGAAAAGGGCTGTCGAGATAGGTGCCGGTATTGGCGACCATATCGATCCGCCCGATCTGGAAGGTCGATCCATCATCATAATGCGCGCGTGACGCTTCGCGCTCCCAAAAGTCGCAGATGATGGGCGCAGGCAGGCCCTTGAAGGTCACCATGCCGTGCTCGATCGTGTGGCTCAGATCGATCAGGGTTTCATTCGAATGCGCCATAATGCGTATACTCCTATGCCCATCCAGATGATGTTGAGGGTGGCCGATGGCAATGCGTGGTTGGCCAATCCGTTGACGATGAAACCCGCTGCACCAGCCACATTCATCCCCTGATAGGCTACCGATTGCGCTTGGACGCGCCCGAGGGTCAACAGCACATAGGCCAGCAGGATCAGGATGGCGCCAGCCCAGCCTGCTATCTCGACAAGAATCACCACATGCATCGCAAAATGCTGGGCACGATCAGCTT
>JANNLW010000021.1:0-9961 GCA_031397145.1 Sphingomonadales bacterium
GTCCGCGCCTGCATCGGGCGGCAATTCGCCATGGTCGAAGCCAAGCTGGCCGTGGCGATGTTGCTCCAGAAGTTCGCTGTTTCGGACCGGCGCGACTACGCGCTTCACATCAAGGAAACGCTCTCGATCAAACCCGACGATTTTACGATGCGGGTGGATCTTCGTGCTGCGCATACGCGGATCACGGCCTTCACGCCGGACGTGCCAGTGAACGACAATCCGGCGATTCTGCAAGCGGCCGGGGCCGGTCGCCGATTATCGGTGCTGTGGGGCAGTTCGCTTGGTACCGCGCGCGATATTGCCGAGGAAATTGCGGAACGTGCCGAGGCTGACGGCTTTGAGGTCCGGGTCCGCGGGATTGATGAATCGCTCGGTATATTGCCCGAGGACCGTGTTGTCGTCATTGTGACAGCGACCTACAATGGCAAGGCGCCCGATAGCGGCGTCATGACCGAGGCCGCACTCGATGCAGGTGAATTCGATACCGCGAAATGGCCGGACACCAAGTTCGCCGTGCTTGGCATCGGCAGTTCCAACTGGCCCAATTACCAGAGTTTCCCGCGCCGGATCGACGCGGCGATGGAAGCGACCGGTGCTCAGCGACTCGTCGTGCGCGGAGAGGCGGACACCGAAGGCGATTTCGACGGGCAGGTCGGCGCCTTCCTCAAGGATCTCTGGCAGGCGCTTGGTGCGAAAGGCGATCAGGCCAAGGCGACCGGCCTCTCGCTCACCATGGTCGACACGCGCGATGCCCGTGCGGCGGTTCTTCCCGATCAGGCCGTCCCGCTTTCGATCATCAGCAATGTCGAACTGGTCAGGCCCGCCGACGGGCTGTTTGACACAACCAAAAAGGTGCCGCGCACCTCCACTCGATTAATCCGCGTCAGACTGCCAGATGGGGTCACCTATAATACGGGCGATCATATCGCTATCTATGCAAAGAACCCCAAGGGCCATGTCGACATGGCGATTGAACGACTTGACGTTCCCGGGGCCATGCAGCTGGTTTTGTCAGGCGCATCGGGCCGGTTTCGCCATCTGCCGCTCGGGCGCACCGTGACAGTCCGGCAATTGCTGACCGATTTTGTGGAAATCCAGGATCCTCTTCCCCGTCGCGCGCTCGAAGCAGCTCAGGCGGCGACGCGCTGCCCGCACACAAAGGCTGACCTTGACCGGTTGAACGGCGACAGCTGGCAAGCAGAGGTGGTCGAGACGCGGCTATCGTTGCTCGGGTTGCTCCTCAAATTCCCCGCGATCGAGATGGCCCTCGAGCAGTTTGTCGAACTGTCGTCGGCGATTTCCCCGCGCTTTTATTCGATCGCCTCCTCGCCTCTGGTTTCGCCGGACACGGCGGACCTTATAGTCGGCACAATGAAGGCTCCTGCCTGGTCAGGCATTGGCGAGCATCAGGGCTTTGCCTCCTCCCACATGCGCGATCTTGCCCCGGGCGATGCCGTGTTCGGCTATGTCCGTGCGCCCAATCCGCCGTTCGCACCGCCGGTCGATGCTTCGGTGCCGATGATCCTTGTCGGGCCTGGCACCGGGTTTGCACCCTTCCGAGGCTTCCTGCAGGAGCGCGCCGTGCAAAAGGCAAAGGGCCTGCCGGTTGGCCCGATCCATCTTTTCTTCGGCTCCAAACATCCCGACCATGACTGGCTATGCCGCGCAGAAATGGAAGACTGGGTCGCGAGCGGTCTGGTCACCCTCCACCTCGCCCACTCAGCGGTCGAGGGCTTTCCACATGCCTATGTTCAACATGTGCTGGCCGCGTCCGGTGGCGCGCTTTGGCCGTTCCTCGAAGCCAACGGGCAGGTCTTTGTCTGCGGCGACGGTCGATACATGGCTCCAGCCGTCCGCGAGGTTCTGATCGACATCCATGAAGCCAAGACCGGCAGCCCTCGCGAATCGGCATCGCAATGGCTTGAGGGCCTGATCGATGCGGGGCGCTATCATCAGGATGTTTACGGTTTCGGAAAGTAGAGTTCAGGAAGGAAAATTGATGCAATCGCCAAGATTTGCTGCACTGGCATTTGTCGCGCTTTTGGCCACCGCAGCGCAGGCCAAGAGGCCGATTGTTCCCAATGATATTGCGAGGATTGTCGAAGTTGAGGATCCACAGATCGACGCTGCCGGGTCGTGGATCGCCTATGCGGCCACGACGTCCGACGTCGAAAAGGACAAAATCGAGTCGCATCTGTGGATGGTCAGCTGGGATGGCAAGCAGCAAGTCCAATTGACCAGCCGCAAGGGAGAGAGCGAACACACACCCCGCTTCAGTCCGGACGGGCATTGGCTGGCGTTCATCTCCGATCGTACCGATGAAGACGAAAATGACCAGCTCTGGTTGATGAACCGAAGCGGTGGCGAAGCTGTAATGCTTCCGGGTTTAGCGGGATCGGTTGATGATCTTGTCTGGTCTCCGGATTCAAAAAGACTGGCGCTTGTCGTCACTGATCCCGATCCGAAGCCGGTTACCCCGACGACCGGTGCTGCCGAAGACAAAAAGCGGCCCCAGCCGATTGTTATCGGTCGGTATTTTTTCAAACAGGATGAAGTTGGATATCTTGAAAAGAAACGCGCGCGCCTGATGCTCTATGACCTGGCGACTAACCAAGCGCGGCGCTTGACGACGGGCAACAATGACGAAGCCTTGCCCGCATGGTCGCCTGACGGCAAGCAGATCGCGTTTACCTCCAACCGCGACCCTGACCCTGACCGCAGTTACAACAGCAACCTCTATATCGTCGCTATCGGAACCGGACCGTCAGAACCCCGCGCGCTGACGCGTTTCGTGGGCGCTGACAACGATCCTGAATGGGAGAGTTATCCGGCATGGAGCCCCGATGGAAAGACCATTGCCTATCTCGAGGGTGGCCCGGTCGAACTATTCTCATACGGGGTCCGCAAGCTCGCTGTCGTGGGAACGGACGGCAGCGCGCCGCACATCCTGACCGCTGCACTGGATCGCAACGTTATCAATCCACATTGGACGGCAGACGGACGATCCATCCGATTCCTGGTTGAAGATGACGGGACGCAGCGGCTGGCGAGCGTCAATGTGATGAGCGGCGCGATGGCGTCGGTTGTGGATGGTTTTCGGGTTTTTGCGTCTCCCACCCCGGTCGCGGCTGGCCATGTCGCCATCCTGCTTTCAACACCCTCGGCACCCAATGAAATCTATGCGCTCGAAGGCCGCGACGTGCGCCGGTTGAGCCATCAGAATGACGCGTGGCTGGACGAAGTGGCCGTTGCCACTGTCAAGCCTACCCGTTTCAAGGCCAAGGACGGCACCGAAGTTCATGGATTCGAGATTCTTCCTGCAGGTGCCTCGGGGAAAGAGGCAATGCCGACCGTCCTGATCAACCATGGCGGCCCGCAATCGCAGTTCGATGCGAGCTTTGATCTTTACTGGCAAATACCTGCCGGCCACGGCTTTGCCGTCATATCGTCCAATCCGCGCGGCAGCACCGGTCGGGGCGAGGCATTTGCCAAGGCGCTCTATGCGGATTGGGGAGGGCCAGCAGTGATCGATGCACTCGCTGCAATCGATGACGCCGTCGCGCGCGGCGTTGCCGATCCGAAGCGCTTGCTCGTCGGCGGCTGGAGCTATGGAGGAATGCTGACCAACTATATTATTGCATCCGATACCCGTTTTCGGGGCGCGATGAGCGGAGCATCAATCGGAAACGCCTTTGCCGGCTATGGAACCGACCAGTATATCCGCGACTATGAGGCCGAACTCGGCAAGCCATGGGAAAATCCAGAGGTTTGGCTGCGCAACAGCTATCCCTTCTTCCAGAACCAGAAAATCGTCACGCCGACGCTGTTCATGGTCGGCGTTAATGACTTCAACGTACCCGCTCTGAATTCCGAGCAAATGTATCAGGCATTGCGCAGCCGAAACATCAAAACCCGACTCATACTTTATCCTGAGGAGTTTCACGGGCTCAAACGTCCCAGCTTCGTGAAGGACCTTTGGGAGCGCTGGTTGGCCTGGTATGATGAGGTGCTGAAATAAGCGGCGCAATCTCTGGCAAGTGAGTTGACGTTAACGTCAACCGCTCCTATTCCAGACCCAACGTCCAATGGAGAGTCACTCATGAACCTCGATTTCAGCCCCGAAGAGCTCGCCTTCCAGCAGGAGGTGCGCACCTTCATCGCCGAAAACTACCCCGCGCAGCTACGTGGCAAGCAGGATGAGGGGGATGAACTCGGCAAGGAAGATTTCCTGAGCTGGCATCGTGTGCTTCACACGAAAGGCTGGGTCGCCCCGGCGTGGCCGGTCGAATATGGCGGTACTGACTGGACGGCGACGCAGAAATACATTTGGTCGGAAGAAACCGCACGCGCCGATTGCATCCGCCTGATGCCCTTTGGCCTCGCGATGGTCGGACCAGTGATCTACACCTTCGGCACGCCCGAGCAGAAGGCTAAATTCCTGCCGCGCATTCTTTCCGGAGACGATTGGTGGTGCCAGGGCTATTCGGAACCGGGCTCGGGATCCGACCTTGCCTCGCTCCGCACCAAGGCCGTCCGCGACGGCGACGACTATATCGTAAACGGCCAGAAAACCTGGACGACAATGGCGCAGCATGCCGATTGGGGCTTCTTCCTCGTCCGCACGAATAACGACGTGAAGCAGCAGGAAGGGATCAGCTTCCTGCTGATCAACATGAAGACGCCCGGCATCACCGTTCGTCCGATCATCACCTTGGGTGGCGAGCATGAAGTGAACGAAGTCTGGCTTGAGGATGTCCGCGTGCCTCAGAGCCAGCGCGTCTATGAGGAAGACAAGGGCTGGACCTGTGCAAAGTTCCTTCTTGCCCACGAACGTACCGGCATTGCCGGGGTCGCAGCTTCGAAGCGTGGGGTCGCACGTGTGAAGTCTATCGCTATGACCGAGATGGACGGCGACAAGCCGTTGCTCGCCAATCCGTTCTTCCGACGCAAGGTGGCCGAACTGGAGATGGACCTGACCGCGCTTGAATACACCGAATTGCGCAGCCTCGCTGGCGAGAATGCGGGCAAGGGCCCGGGGCCGGAATCCAGCCTGCTCAAGATCAAAGGCTCGGAAATCCAGCAACGCCTGACCGAACTTTCGCTGGAAGCCGTGGGCCATTATGGCGCGCCCTATTTCAGGGGGTTCGGCGAAGGCGACAATGAGCATCCGATCGGGCCGGACTATGCCCATCGCACCGCGCCGACCTATTTCAACGTGCGCAAGACGACCATCTATGGCGGCTCGAACGAAATACAGCGCAACATCATCGCAAAGATGGTTTTGGGCCTTTAATAACCAGAAACGGGACAAGTAATGGATTTCAACTATACCGAAACGCAGGACATGCTGCGCGATACACTCGCGCGCTTTCTGGCTGACACCTATGATTTTGACAAACGTGGCAAGATGATTGCTTCAGATAGCGGGCGCGATCCCGGCATCTGGAAGGCATTGGCGACCGATCTTGGCATCCTCTGCGCACCATTCAGTGAGGAGCAGGGCGGTCTTGGCGGTGGCCCACTCGAAAACATGATCATGATGGAAGAACTAGGCAAGGTTATCGCGATCGAGCCTTATCTCCAGACTGTCGTGATCGGCGGCGGCGCCCTTACGGCGGCCGGTGGCCCTCTGGCCGATGCGCTGATCCCGGAAATCATTGCCGGCGACGCCATCATTGCCTTCGCCTATGCCGAACCGCAGGGTCGCTATGATCTCGCCAATCTGCGCACCACCGCAAAGAAGGACGGCGCCGGCTATGTCCTCAACGGGCACAAGGGTGTGGTCTATGCAGCCCCCTGGGCCACTCATCTGCTCGTCACCGCGCGCACGGGCGGATCGCTGCGGGAAGCTGCGGGTGTCTCGCTTTTCCTCGTCGATGCGAAAACCCCCGGCATCGTCCGCCGCGACTATCCGACCGTGGACGGTTTTCAGGCCTCGGAAATCTATTTCGAGAACGCTGCGATCTCCGGAGATGCGGTGCTCGGTGGCGAAGGCGCCAGCCTGCCGCTGATCGAGCAGATTGTCGATGAAGCAACGGTCGCAATTTGCGGGGAAGCGTGCGGTGTGACACGAAAGCTTCACGAAGGCACGCTCGACTATTCCAAGCAGCGTCAGCAGTTCGGCCAGCCCATCGGTCGCTTCCAGGTGCTCCAGCACCGCATGGCAGACATGTTCCTTGAAGTTGAACAGATTGTCTCGATGACGCTCATGGCAACGCTGAAACTCGATATGCCAGCGAACGAGCGCAAGGCCGCCGTGTCACTCGCGAAGGCGAAGGTTGCGCGATCTGCAAAGTTCGTGGGCCAGAACGCGATCCAGACCCATGGCGGGATCGGCATCACCCAGGAGCTTGCCATCGGCCATTACTTCAAGCGCGCGACGATGATCGAGGGCCAATTCGGATCGGCTGACTTCCATCTCGACCGGTTTGAAAAGTTGAGCATGCCTGAGGCCGCTTGATGCGGGTTGGGCTGACACTGAGGAAATGTCAGGTCGACAAGGTCATGCGTCCAGAAAAAAGTTCACGCGGGATGCAACTTTTTGGAGCGCCGGTACGTAAGGTGAATGTCATGTCCCAAGCATGACGTGAAGACGCCAGAACCGATCACCCCTTTTTACGCCATGGCGAAGCGCGACAGGTCCGCACCGATGGCCGGGGACTTCTGCCCCCCTGTGAAGTTTTCCGAAACACGCTGCGGTTGTCGAGGGATACGAGGGGCCAAGGCCCCGTATTTTTGCGCTCATGAGCCGGATAGCGGCAAGGGCTTTGAGCCCGCGAGCAGTCAATTGTCGGCCGATGAGGCGCTGGCGTTGGACTATGTGTTGGGGATACTGGTCGAACCTGATCTGGGCCGTGCCTTGACACGGATCAAGCAAGACATGGATTTCGGTCACCTGTATCACGATATGTGGGTCAATTTTCTGCCGGTGTCCCCAACGTCGGTCCAATTGAAGATACCCTGATTGCCCCGCGTTCTCAAATCTTGAACGCGATCCTCACCCGGATCTCAAAGGCTGAGCATTCCTGAACCCGCCACCAGCATGACGTCATGCGGCTTCGGAGAGCATCGCGTTGATCGCAGTGATCACAGTGGCATAAACCTTTTCAAACCAAAAGAGTGATTTTGGTGGACCGTCTACTCGTTTTCCAAGCTCCAATTATGGCTTGCAATTTTTGTCCAGCGCCAAGTAGGATCGGGTCAGGCGAAATGGGGCACCAATCTGCCGAAATGTTGGGGACAGAAATCATGCCGGAGGCAGGGGTGTCGGCCGCGAGACCATGGTGGGAACGCTTGGGCCGAACACTGACGATGGCACCATCGGCAGCCTGCGGAACCGTCGCGCCCTCGGATCGCACACTCGTTCTTCTTGCTTGTGGCGTTTACTATTTTTGCACGAGTTTTGTCGCCTGGGGATGGCCCGCGCTTGATGGCTATCCCGCAATCGAACGGTGGCTTGACCCTTCTTTTTTGCTATCCGACTTTTATACCAACACTACGCAGGGCTACGGTGTCGATACGTGGCAAGCGTGGCTGTTCGGATCAATCCAGCAAGCTTTCGGCCTTGATTATTCGTTTCAGATCGCAGTGCTGACGGCGTTACGGCATTTCCTGTGGCCGGTGATACTGTACCGCTTTTTTAACGCTTTATTGCATGACGAAGCGATGGCGCTATTTGGCGTGGTGTTGGGAGTAGTCTCAAGCTTTGCGATGCCGAAGACGCTGGGGTGGGCGTGGGTCTGGGGTGATGGTTCTCCAGCGGTTTTTGCGATTTTCTTTGCGGTTCTGGCTTGGACGGAGCTGCTCAACCGGCGTCAGTGGTCCTGTTTCCTGCTGCTAACGGCTGTAACGATCATTCAACCGCTGGTCGGTGTGCACAGTTGCATCTTTGTCGCGACGATATTCCTCTTCGACTATTCGTATCCGGAGAAGAAATTGGCGTTTCAGCTGCCGGAAAATTACATGGCAGCAGTCACATTTTTTGCTGTTTTTGCCTGGCAGTATCTAAGCCTCTCTCCCTCTGCGAATGAGCGCCTTCCGGTCAAAGAGTATGCGCAGATTCTGGTGTGGGAGCGCCATCCAGGAGATTTTCTCCCCAGTCATTTTCCAACTGATACTTGGATTGCCTTTGCGATTGCAGCGATTGCCATTTCGATAATGCTGATCCGTATTTGGTCGCTCTTGCCACGCCGGACCCTGATTGTCGGGGGGCTTGCCGTCTATGCGGGGATCTGCATCATTGGCTATGTCCTTGTCGAGCTTTGGCCAGTCCGAATGGTTGTGGACCTCATTCCATATCGCACTGTCGCGATCGGCGCGCCACTCATGCTTGCAATTATCGCCTGTTTTACGACGATCGAGCTGCGTGTGCGCCACTGGATCAGCTCGCTCGGTGTGGTCGCGGCGTTTGTGCTGGCAGGAGGTCTTGGCAGCCGGATCGGGGGCCATTCCATCGCAGCCGCTTTACTTTTGCTTGCCGCCGCAATTGCGGGTTTTGCGGCTTCTCGCCTCTCCCGGCGGAATGAGACCAGCTCCGCTGGAAGCGGTATCGCCCTGATCTTGCGGATCGCCATCCCTGGCCTGCTGGTGGCTGCGATCCCATTTGCTGTTGTTCGCCATCCGGCAACGATATTGCCGAACGCCGAAAACCAGCATCCGGTGTATCGTTGGGCAAAAACACACACACCTGGTGAGGCACGCTTTTTGGTGGAGCAATTTGCTTCGGATAACAACTATGGCGTTGCAATATCCCCGCAATTGATGCGTCTTGTCGGAAGACGTGCAGTGGTAGCTTCCCGCGACTATCCGTTTCGCGATTCTGATGCCCGGGCATGGTTGAGGACTTGGATAGTCGGCCTTGATCACGGCAGGCATGACCGGGTGGACTCTGCAAGCGCCATGGAACTTCGCTTAATCTGCCGGTCTCTCCCATACGAATATGTGCTGCGACAGAGGCCGCTCCCCATTGGCAGCTTGCTGGAGGTCGCCCGGTTTAAACCAGCAAATGGTATCGGGGTACTTCATGTTTACCGATCCTGCGTTTGATTGAGATGCGCCTCTCCATTGTAATACCTTGCTACAATGAAGCAAAATCGCTGCCGGCGCTTGTCGCCCGCTGCGTTAAAGTTTTGGCAGCAGAACCTGCCTGCGAGATTATATTGGTCGACAATGGCTCGACTGACGAAAGTGCCGACGTCCTTGCGCAAGAACTGTCCTCACAAAGTCGAATTCGCAGCTACAGGGTGGCTGTCAATCGGGGTTATGGTTACGGGATTCTCGAAGGTCTCAAGATTTGCACAGGGGATATTCTGGGATGGACTCATGCCGACCTACAGACCGATCCGATGGATGTGGTGCAGGGTTTCGCGCATTTTAAGTCAGCCAAGCCAGAGCCGCTGTTCGTAAAGGGCAAGCGCCGTGGACGCCCATTGCCGGACAGGGCATTCACAGCTGCAATGTCTGTGTTCGAGACGCTTTTTCTTGGACAAGTCATGCGCGACATCAATGCGCAGCCAACCCTGTTTTCGCGGGCGCTGTATGAGCGTTGGCACGATGCTCCGGAAGATTTTGCTCTCGATCTGTACGCCTATGTGGATGCTAAATCGGCTGGAGCGCGCATATGTCGCTTTCCTGTGCTTTTTGTACCGCGGCTGCATGGAGTTTCGCATTGGAATATCAACTGGAAATCCAAAATGAGATTCATTGGGCGGACACTTGATTTCAGCTTTCGATTGCGGCGTACCATCTCTTCGAAAAAGGGAAACAGGATCGGATGATACGCATCGCACACCGCCGCAATACCGGGGCCGAACTCGATGCAACGTCCCCGACCCTCGGCATCGAGGTGGACATCAGGACGAGGCACAATAGCCTGATCGTTCATCATGACGCATTTGCCGACGGCGAAATGTTTGAATCCTGGCTCGATCACTATCGTCACGGCCTGCTCGTGCTCGTGCTC
>JANNLW010000034.1:0-6409 GCA_031397145.1 Sphingomonadales bacterium
CGGCATGATCAACCAGAAATATGCCGGGCAGAAATATCGCTACGCTTATTCAGCGGTGCCGGATCCGTACTGGTTCCTGTTCACTGGATTGGTGAAACACGACCTTGAAACGGGGGCAAGCGAGGAAATCAGTTTCGGCCCCGGCCGCTATGGCAGCGAAAGCCCCTTTGCCCCGCGGATCAATGCCAAGGATGAGGACGACGGATACCTTGTTTCCTTCATCGCCGACGTCGAAAATGACCGCTCCGAATGTGTGCTTATTGATGCCAGGAATTTTGCCGCTGGTCCGGTGTGCCGGATCATCCTGCCCGAACGATTCTGCTCCGGCACGCATTCGGTCTGGGCCAATGGCGACGATATCGGCATGGGACCAAATTCGGTTCTGGCAGCCTGACATGATCGTCGCGCAGGAGGAGAAGCGCAAAGCGTATCGCGAGCAGGGCTGGTGGGGAGATAAAACGCTTGCCGAGCTTTTCTTCGCCAATGCGGCGGCGCATGGCGGCCGGCTCGCGCTGGTGGATGCGCCCAACCGGGCGGCCGTTGCCTTTGGTGAGCCACAGCGGTTGACCTATGGCCAATTGCAGGCCGAAGTGGAGCGGCTGGCGGGTGCCTTGCTCGCAGCGGGGATCGGCAAGGATGACATAGTTGTTATCCAGCTCCCCAATATCAGCGAATTCGTGGCGCTCTATTTCGCGGCGGCAACGATCGGCGCGGTCGTCAGTCCGGTTGCCGTGCAATATCGCAGCCATGAGCTTTCAGCCATATTTGGCATTGTCGCGCCTAAGGCCTTTATCTGCGCGACGCGGATGCACCATGCTGATCACATCGGCGTGGTGCGACCGTTGTTGGGAGATACAATTCAACTGATGACTGTCGGTCCCGACGCGCCACCCGACGTCATCGACCTGTCAAACGAACCGGCAAGGCCGGCCATGCTCGCAGCGCACCGCTCGACGACACAGATCGACGCCGACGATGTGTTCACCATTTGCTGGACCTCGGGCACCACCGGTATTCCTAAAGGTGTGCCGCGTAGCCACAATCATTGGGTCGGCATTGCGCCGGGCACTTATGTTACCTCGCGGTTGCAGGATGGTGATGTGATGCTCAACCCGTTCCCGCTGATCAACATGGCGTCGATCGGTGGCGTCACGATGGGTTGGCTGCGCATTGCCGGAACGATGGTGCTGCATCATCCGTTCGACCCGCAGGTCTATCTCGGCCAGATCTCCGCTGAGCGACCCTCCTTCACCATTGCGCCGCCGGCAGTGCTTAACATGTTGCTTCAGAATGAGGCATTGCTCGCCAATGTTGACCTGTCGAGCCTGCGCACAATCGGCTCAGGTTCGGCGCCGCTTGCACCCGCGATGGTGCAGGGGTTTCAGGAACGATTGGGGCTGCCCGTGATCAACATCTTCGGCTCCAATGAAGGGATGACATTGATCACCGGGCCAGATGATGTGCCCGATCCTGTCGAGCGGGCGAGTTATTTCCCAAATGAGCTCATCATTGCGCCCTGGTTCGGGATTGCGCCGCAGCGCATCATGGAATCGCGGCTGGTACCCCCACAAGGCGGCGATCCGATCACCGCAGAGGGCGCGCCCGGTGAGCTCCAAATTCGCGGGCCAGCGGTATTCGAAGGCTATTGGAAGGCACCCGATCAGACAGCGGCGGCCTTCACCAATGATGGCTATTTCAAAACCGGCGACCTGTTCCAGATTGAACAGGGCGGCCGCTTCCTGCGCTTCGTCGGGCGCTGCAAGGACCTGATCATTCGTGGGGGCATGAACATTTCGCCAGAGGAGATCGACCAGTTGCTCGGCGGCCATCCGGACCTTGTCGAGGCTTGCGTCTTTTCGCTCCCCGATCCGGTGATGGGCGAGCGCGTGGGGCTGGCGGCCGTCCCGCGAGCAGGAGCGGAAGCGACGCTCGAAAGCGTTACCAGCTATCTCAGGGAGCAAGATCTGGCGGTATTCAAACTGCCTGAGCGGTTGTTCCAATTCAAAAGCCTGCCGCGCAATGTGACCAACAAAGTGATGCGAAGCGAAGTGCGCGAACTTGCGCTAGCGATAATCGAACAAGGAGACTGACATGTCTGCAGAAGTGTACATCCTGGGCGGTGCCCAGAGCGACTTCGCCCGTAACATCGACCGCGAAGGTGGCGGCATGTTCGAGCTGTTCCGCGATGTGGCAGAGGCTGCTTTTGTGGCAACCGGGATTGAACCGAAAGATGTAGAAACCGCGCATGTCGGCAATTTCGTGGGTGAGTTGTTTGCCGGGCAAGGCCAACTTGGCGGCTTTTTCGGCCATGTCCACCCCGACCTGGCGGGCATCCCAACGTCGCGCCACGAAGCAGCCTGCGCATCGGGCAGCATCGCCATACTTGCCGCCAGCGCAGAGATAGAGGCGGGAAGATATGGCCTTGCGCTCGTGCTGGGCATCGAATTGATGCGCAATGTACCAGGACAGCGCGCTGCCGAATATCTGGGCTCAGCTGCATGGGCTGGGCGCGAGGCGCAGGAAGCACGCTACCTGTGGCCCTATATGTTCTCAAACGTCGCGGCGGAATATGAAGAGCGCTTCGGGCTCGATCGCGCACATTTGCGCGGAATTTCGGAAAACAACTTCGCAAATGCCAAGCTTAATCCCAATTCGCAGACACGCGGCTGGAAAACCGACACACCGTTCTTCAGCGACGATGATCAGGCCAACCCGCCTATTGAAGGCAGCCTGCGCAAGTCCGATTGTGGGCAGGTGACCGATGGGGCAGCGGCAATTTTCCTTGCCTCGCGCGTAGTGGCTGAAAATTATGCAGCGAAACGCGGCATCGCGCTGGACAGCATCCCGCGCATCAAGGGCTGGGGCCATTCGACGGCACCATTGCTTTATTCAACCAAGGTTAGCAGCAGCCGTGGCCAACCCTATGTGTTCCCGACGGTGCGCAAAGCGATGATGGACGCACTGGGTCGTGCAGGGATGAACGAAATTTTCCAATGCGACGGTGTCGAAGTGCACGACTGCTTTTCCATCACTGAATATATGGCGATCGACCATTTCGGAATCACCCCTCCGGGCGAAAGCTGGCGCGCGGTCGAGGATGGCACGATTGCACTGGGCGGGAAGCTGCCAGTCAATCCGTCAGGTGGGCTGATCGGGCTGGGCCATCCGGTTGGCGCAACCGGTGTGCGCATGACGCTCGACGCATGGCGGCAAGTGACGGGCAACGCGGGGGACTATCAGGTGGAAGGGGCGAAGAATTTCGCAACCTTCAACGTCGGCGGCAGTGCGACAACATCGGTCAGCTTTGTCGTGGGCGTCTGAACCAGTGGCGGATGTTTTTCTCTACGACGCGGTGCGCACGCCGCGCGGCAAGGCCAAACCGGACGGCGGGCTAGGCGCGTTGACCCCGCAAGAACTGGTCAAGCAACAGATTGATGCGCTCGGCGCGCGCCTTGGCGCTGCGGTGAGAGCACCCGAGGCTTTGCTGCTGGGTTGCATTGGCCAAGTGGGCGATCAGGGCGGACATATCGCGCTGGTTTCCAAGCTGCACGCTGGCCTGCCCGACGCAACAGCGGCCCACAGCATCAACAACTACTGCGCTTCGGGTCTGTCGGCGATTGGCCAAGCCACTGCGATGGTTGCAAGCGGGCAGGCTGAATCGGTATTGGCAGGCGGGGTCGAATGCATGAGCCGCGTCCCCTTCATGGGAGACAATGCCAGCTATTATTCAGATGCCGGCTTTCCGACCCGCACGCGCTATATCCCTGTGGTATTGGCGGCAGACCGGCTGGCCGCTGCCGAAGGCTTCAGCCGCTCCGAACTCGATGCCGTCGCGCTGGCCTCGCAGCAAAAAGCGGCGGCCGCCGAAGGCAATGCCGCACTGATACGCTCGCGCATAGCAACCGGTACGTTGCAGGCAGAAGAGTGTATCCGGCCAAAGACCGACGCCGCATCGCTTGCTGCCATGCCACCCGGCTTTGGCGCGTTGCAAGATAGTTATGCCGATGCGCTGGGTGGTGTGCGTTTTGAACCGCTCCACACGCTCAGCCACGCTCCGCCGGTGTGCGATGGTGCTGGCCTCGCATGGGTCGGCACCGCCGGTTTGGGGCAACCGCGAGCCCGCATCCTGGGCTTTGCCGAAAGCGGCGGTGATCCGGTCGCGTCGCTTAACGCAGGCTTTGCCGCGATGGACAAGGCTCTCGCGCGTGCTGGCCTTTCGCTGGCCGACATGGACAGGATCGAGTTCATGGAATCGTTCGCCGTCACCATCGCCAAATTCTTGCGTGATCGCGATGTTGACCCGGCCAAGGTCAATGTCTCGGGTGGTCATATCGCCAAGGGCCACCCGATGGGGGCAAGCGGCGCAATCCTCGCATCGACTCTGCTCGATTGCCTTGACGAGGCCAATGGCACACTCGGCCTTGTGGTGGTCAGCGGTGCCTCTGGCGTTGGTGCGGCGATGGTCGTCGAACGATTGAACTGAGCGGAGAAACGATGAACGAAAGCCTTGAGGCGCTGACGGCGCGCCATTTACCTACGCTGGAAGCCGCCATAGACGCCGTCAACAGCCGTAAAAGCTGGAGCCCGTTTCGAGATTCCCCCAGCGCCAGTCGCTTCCGCATCGTCCAGCACCGCTGCCCCGCCTCAGCGAAAGCCGAAGCCCATGCCGCATAGCCCCAAGGATTTCATTGGTGCGTGGCAGCTGGTCGATTGGCGGATCGAATATTCGAACGG
This sequence comes from Sphingomonadales bacterium, assembly GCA_031397145.1. Taxonomy (GTDB): domain Bacteria; phylum Pseudomonadota; class Alphaproteobacteria; order Sphingomonadales; family Sphingomonadaceae; genus Aquisediminimonas. The sequence goes on from JANNLW010000034.1 coordinate 4,735, forward strand.
CGGGGTCACCCGGCCTTTTGGCGAGGGCGCCCTTGGCTATATTGTCTATTCCGCCGATGGCACGATGACCGCCAGCATCGCCAAAGCTGCGCGACAACCCTTCGGCATCGCAAATGCCCGAAACGCGAGTTTGGTCCAGAAAGCCGACGCCTTTGACAGCTATTTTCATTATGCAGGCCCATGGCAGATCGATGGTAAGGAAGTCGTGCACAGTTTCACCATGTCACTCAATCCCGATATGACGGGAACCGATCAGCGTCGACTCGCCGTGTTCGACAGTTCAAACGGGTTGACGCTGTCAGCACAAGAATCTTTGAAGAATAGGGCAAGTCGACACCACGTACTGCAATGGGTCCGATTCTGAATTCTGGCACCTTTGAAAAGTAGGGCTTGTCGCAGGCCACATCTCCCCATTCCATGGTCGAGACTTCGCTACGCCGTTGGCCAGTGAGCAGAAACACCCGATACATCTCTCCAAATGGCGTAGCAAGGTTGAAACTGGCCTTCCACACTGGCGCGATTTCAGCGTCGCTCAGGACGCGGTCACACGGATTGGCAGGTACGGCAGGTACGATGGCGCGTTTTGATGGTGGTGCTTCCAGCCCGCCTATTCAGCCTTGTCGATCCGCACTAGCAGGGTCCCTTCGGACACCTGCCCGCCGGCTTGGGCATTGAGTTCCGCGACCGTGCCGTCGAACGGCGCGGTCAGCGAATGCTCCATCTTCATCGCTTCGAGCGTGACGAGTTTCTGGCCCTTGGCGACCGATTGGCCCGTGGCGACTTCGACAGCGATGATCCGGCCGGGCATGGGGGAGATGATGGAGCCGTCCGACATTGAGGCAGTCCCGGTGCCACGCGGTTCGTCGAGAGAGATCCTGAACGTCGCGCCCTCTTCGAAAGCGGTCACGCCTTCATCTCCGATAAGCTGGCCGGTCCGTCGCCAGCTTTCATTGACAAGCTCTCGGTCACTCTCATTGACGATAATCGCGCGCGGCTCGCCATCGACGACGAGACGATAAAGATCATACGGCGGCCCGTTCATGCGCAAACCGCGCAATTCACGAATCATATCGAAGGCCAGGTCGCCGCGACTGCCGCCAACAAAACGGTCGTTGCCCAACGTCGTAGCGGCAATTTGCAGCGTCAGATCGCTCGGCACGGGTGCGGCAGTCAGGGTGACAACGTGATCGTTGATCAGGCCAGTATGGACGTGGCCTCGTCGGACGTCGTCACGGCTCAACAGGCGCTTCAGGAACCACGCGTTGGTTTTTACCGGCTGACATTGAACTTCGCCGCACGCATCGGCCAGCCTGCGAACCGCGGCGAGGCGGTCGGACTCTCGAATAATGACTTTCGCGATCATGGGGTCGTAGTACTCAGTGACCTCGTCATCGTCGTCGACGCCAGCATCAATACGCGGGCCGTCAGGCAGGATGAAATTGTATAGCCCACCCACACTCGGCAAGAACCCTTTCGCCGGATCCTCTGCATACAACCGCGCGTCCATCGCCCAGCCGTCGATGCTCAGTTCATCCTGCCGTTTGGGCAGCGCCTCCCCGCTCGCAACCCGCAATTGCCATTCGACGAGGTCGACGCCGGTGATTTCCTCGGTCACCGGATGTTCGACCTGCAACCGTGTGTTCATTTCCATGAACCAGATGCGGTCGGCGCGCAG
>JANNLW010000076.1:0-1811 GCA_031397145.1 Sphingomonadales bacterium
CGATGCTGCTTCGCCACCCGGGATCTGCTTTGAACGAGACCTTCCACCACCGCTGACAGAAGTTGATCGGAAGTGACAGGTTTTTGCAGAATGGTGACAGCCCCGTGCCTCATCACTTGCACGGCAGTCACCACATCCACCGATCCCGAGATCGCAATCAGGGCCAAATGGCTCCGGCGGAGCAGCAACTGGTCTTGGATCTCGGTGCCTTGAATTCCCGGCAATCTGATCTCGGCGATGACGCAACCGGCCACCACGCGCCCGTCCGTTTTGAAGCCGATGCGCCTGACCTGATTGTCGAAGGCAAAATTCCAGACGACCTTGCTGGCATCTTCTATCGCAATGGCCCTGAAACGCTCTATGCTCCGCTTGAAGGCGACTATCACTGGTTCGACGGCGACGGAATGGTCTATATGTTCGATATCAGCGAAGGGCGCGTCTCGATGCGCAATCGTTGGGTCAAGACGGACAAGTTCCTGATGGAAAAGGCAGCCGGCAAGAGGCTGTTCGGCTTGTTCGGAAATCCGTTGACCGCGGACCCTTCAACATCTGGCAAACGCTACAACACAGGGAACACCAACATCATCCTCCATGGGGGCCAGTTGCTCGCACTGATGGAGGGGGCCCCTGCGGTCGTGCTGGACGCCCGGAGCCTCGATACGCTGGGCGAGAATCACTATGGTGGAAAGATCACCACGACATTTTCAGCACATCCCACAATTGACTATGCAACCGGTGAAATGTTCAACATTGGGGCGATGATCAACGGTCTCGAAGGGGCCGCTGAAATCCGCTACGATATCATCTCGGCTGACGGCACACCGCGCAAGACGGAATTCATCCCCATGCCGCACATGAGCCTGATGCACACATTTTTCCTGACCGAGAACTGGGCGATTTTTCCGGTCATTCCGATCGATACAGATCTTTCACGCGCAATGTCCGGCGGGCCGATGACAGCCTGGGTCAATGATCGTCCGACCAAGATCGCGATCATGCCGCGCGAAGGAACAGCGGCAGACGTCCGCTGGTTCGAGTTTGAACCGCGGCATATGTTTCACGAACTCAATGTCTGGGAGGAAGATGGCAAGATCATCGCTGATGTTGCCGCCGCCAATGGTACCGCGCTCTTCCCTGACGAAACCGGCGCACGCCGGACGCACGGTGATACTGCGCAGAGCTTGCGGCGCTGGACGATCGATCCACTGGCAAACACAGGGTGGATGAAGGAAGAAACGTTGAACGAACGCGATATCCAGTTCCCGCGACCCGATGATCGTTTCATGTCGCGCAAGACGAGCCAGAGCTTTTCCAATATCAACCTGAAATCGCGCGATGGCCGAATTGAAGGGATGGATGCAGTCTTGCGGTTCGACACCGTAACGGGCGTTGAAGATATCTGGCATTTCGGTGCTGGAGCGGCAGCCGGCGAACTTGTCTTTGCTCCGCGTATCGGTGCTACAGAAGAAGCCGATGGCTATGCGATCACATTGGTTCACCCTGCCAACAGCGCAACGAGCGAACTCGCCATTTTTGATGCCAAGGATATCGCAGCCGGGCCAATTGCCCGTGCCATCATCCCCTTCCGTGTGCCATCAGGGTTTCACTGCAATTTCTATTCAGCCGATAACCCGCTTTACCAGCAGGCAGTTCCTGGAAAGGAAACAGTTCAATGACAACATCACGCCAATGGGTCTTGAACGGACACCCAAGAGGCCGCCCGATTGCCGATGATGACCTGAAACTGGTTACTATCGATTTGCCGGAAGCGGGATCGGGTGAAATGTTGCTCAAGACCCTCTTTATGGTAT
>JANNLW010000080.1:0-3054 GCA_031397145.1 Sphingomonadales bacterium
TGTATCAGATATGAATCGGTTTGCCGGTAACCGCCATTGCGGCTTCCTTCATCGCTTCCGAATGGGTCGGGTGGGCATGGCAAGTATAGGCAATGTCTTCCGACGTTGCCCCGAATTCCATCGCCTGCGCGGCCTGGGCGATCATCGTTCCGGCAATCGAGGCAATGCACCAGACGCCAAGAACGCGGTCTGTCCGGGCATCAGCGATGATTTTCACGAAACCGTCTGGTTCGTGATTGGTCTTGGCACGGCTGTTCGCCATCATCGGGAATTTGCCAGTCTTGACCTCACCGCGCTCCTTTGCCTGTTCCTCGGTCAGCCCGACGCCGGCAATCTCCGGCCAGGTATAGACGACCGACGGGATCACATCATGGTTCACAATGCCTGTCAGTCCCGCGATATTCTCGGCAACTGCGATGCCTTCGTCTTCCGCCTTGTGCGCCAGCATCGGGCCGGGGATCACATCACCGATCGCCCAGACGCCCGGAACCCCGGTGCGGAAGCGATGATCGGTTTCGATCTGGCCGCGCGCGTTGACCGCGAGACCGGCCTTGTCCAACGAAAGGCCATCGGTGTTCGGACGCCTGCCGATCGAGACGAGCACGACATCTGCCTCCATCGTTTCTTGCGCACCTCCGGCCGCGGGTTCGACGGTCAGGGTCACGCCCTTGGCCTTGGCCTTGGCGCCTGTGACTTTGGTCGAAAGCCTGAATTCGAAGCCCTGCTTTTTAAAGATCTTGTTGGATTCCTTGCGGACTTCGCCGTCCATACCGGGCAGGATCTGATCGAGATACTCGACAACTGTAACCTTTGCCCCCAGCCGTCGCCAAATCGAACCCAGTTCGAGGCCGATCACGCCACCACCGATCACGACCATGTGGCCGGGTACCTTCGCCAGTTCGAGCGCCCCGGTCGAATCGACGATCAGGCCCTTGGGGTTATCAACATCGACGCCGGGCAGTGGCGTGACCGATGAACCTGTGGCGATGACGATGTCCTTTGCCGAATAGCTCGTGCCGCCTACGTCGATGGTGTTGGCTGATGTGAAGGCTGCATGGCCCTTCAGCCAGTCGACCTTGTTCTTCTTGAACAGGAAGGCGATGCCGCCCGTCAGGCCTTTGACCGCGTCGATCCGCTGGCCGTGCATCGTCGACAGGTCGAGGCTCATCTTGTCGATCTTGACGCCCAGCTTCGCGAGCGCCCCGCTCGCCGCTTCGTGATAGAGTTCCGACGCGTGGAGCATCGCCTTGGAGGGGATGCACCCGACATTGAGGCACGTCCCGCCCAACGTCTCGCGGCTTTCGACACAGGCGGTCTTCAGACCTAATTGCGCCGCGCGGATCGCCGCTACATAGCCGCCGGGGCCGGAGCCGATGATGATGACGTCGTATTCTTGTTCAGCCATAGCACGGCTCCTTACAAATCGATCAGCAACCGCGTGGGATCCTCAATCGCGTTCTTGACCGCGACGAGGAAGGTCACGGCTTCGCGGCCGTCGATCAGGCGGTGGTCATAGCTCAGCGCGAGATACATCATCGGGCGGATGACGATCTGCCCGTCGCGGACCACCGGACGATCCTCGATGCGGTGCAAGCCCAGCACGGCCGATTGCGGCGGGTTTATGATCGGGGTGGACATCAGGCTGCCGAACACCCCGCCGTTGGAGATGGTGAAGGTGCCACCCGCCATATCTTCCATCGTCAGAGTGCCAGCTTTGGCGCGCGCGCCGAAATCGCCGATCGTGCGTTCGATTGCCGCAACCGAAAGCGACTGCGCGTCACGGATAACCGGGACCACGAGGCCGTTGGGCGCGGAAACCGCGACCGAAATATCGGCATAGTTGCGATAGACGATCTCCTCGCCCTCTATCGAGCCATTAACAGCGGGAATGTCCCGCAAAGCCATGCACACGGCCTTGGTAAAAAAGCCCATAAAGCCAAGGCGAACGCCGTGCTTCTTCTCGAACAGGTCCTTGTATCTGGTTCGGGCAGCGATGACTTCGGTCATATCGACATCGTTGAAGGTCGTCAGCATCGCCGCCGTGTTCTGCGCTTCCTTCAGACGGCGGGCGACGGTCTGGCGCAGGCGCGTCATCTTGACGCGTTCTTCGCCCCTTGCCGCACTTGCCGATGCAACGGGCGAGGCATTGGTCGCAACAGGAGCAGGTGATGGGTCGCCACCTGACCGGGTCGACGCAGCGAGGACATCTTCGCGAGTCAGCCGTCCGTCCTTGCCAGAACCCTTGATCTTGGACGGGTCAATACCGAGTTCGAGCACAAGGCGACGAACGGCCGGAGATAGCGTCAGGTCTGCCACGGCTTCGGCCGAAGGTTCATGGACCAAGGTCGAAAGAGACGCAGGCGTTGCCACGGCCGGCTTCGCTGCGGATGGCGCTCCGTTCGCTTCCTCGATCGATCCGATCACGGCACCCACATTGACGGTGTCACCCTCCTTGACGTTGTGCGTGCCCATCACGCCTGCGACGGGCGAGGTGACTTCGACCGCAACCTTGTCGGTTTCAAGGCTTGCGATCGCCTCGTCTGCCGCAACGGCTTCGCCAGGCTGTTTGAGCCACTGACCCAGCGTTGCTTCGCTGATTGACTCCCCCAATGTGGGGACTTTGACTTCGGTGGTCATGGAACGTCCTTAATCCTTGTTCACGCTATATTGGAATCGCGGAGCTGGAGCGGCATCGTCATCCCTTTCGCCGACGTCTGATTTCGGCGCGGACATTATGGCCGAGCGCATCGGCGACAAGGGCGGCCTGTTCTGCCTGGTGGCGTTTGGCCAAACCGGTCGCGGTTGCCGCACTGGCTTTGCGTCCTGCATAGCGCGGGCGCTTTGCTGCAACCTTGGCACGGACAAGGCAGTCCTCGATTGCTTCCTCGACAAAAAACCACGCGCCGGCGTTGCGTGGTTCTTCCTGAGCCCAGACGACCTCTTTTAGATTGATCATACGTTCGAGGCGCTTGACCAGTGGATCACCGGGAAAGGGGTAGATCTGCTCGATGCGAACGACTGCGGTGTTCTTGTCATCGGCAGCGTTGCGCGCAT
>JANNLW010000141.1:0-3296 GCA_031397145.1 Sphingomonadales bacterium
GCCTGCTAGCGGCGCGGCCATGACCAGCCTCGCTGACATCCAGGACGAATATGAATTCCTCGACGGAGATGATCGTTACCGCCTGCTGATCGATCTGGGCAGGGCGCTTGAACCGATGCCCGATGCTCTGAAGACCGATGCGACGCTCGTCCGGGGCTGTTCTGCGAGCGTCTGGGTCTATCCGACCCGCCTCGACGATGGTCGCCTGCACTTCCTGGCTGACAGCAATGCGGCGATCACCAAAGGCGTAATAGCCCTTATTCTTCTCACCGTCCAAAACCTGTCCCCTTCTGATATTCGGGCAATCAGCATCGAGGCGGCCCTGGCCCCTTTCCAGTTGTCCCAGCAATTGAGCTCAAACCGGACGCAGGGCATCCCCAACATGATTGCGCTTATCCGCGAAACGGCGTCGCGATACGCGTAACTCTGCTATTCGCAGTTTCCATCGCTGCAATCGCTGATGTCGCGAATCACGAGCGCCCCAGCGATGACTACAACCGTGGCAACCACACCGACACCAATGGCAACATATCCGAGCGTGCTGACGCCCTTACGGTCCTTGCCGTCAAGGCCTCGTGCTTTCGCTTCGGCAAAACCAGCTTGTGTATAACGGGTCGCCAGATAATGCCCGCCAAAGGCCAATTCCGCCTTGTATGCAGGCGAGAGATTGACGGAAAGCAGGTTGGCTGTCGAACGCTTGCCGTTGCTTCTCGACGCGATAGGCCCTGCGCTCATCCGGAGGTTGAACCGGTCAGAACCCTTGACGGTCTGCCTGCTGCCCAGCCGCAATGTCATGCCAAGCTGGCCACCAAGGCTTTGTCGAACGCCGGCGTCCCGATTGTTATCAAGGTGAAGACCTGCATCCTGCGCCGCTCGCGCGGGGCCTGACAAAGCCAGAACTGTCACCACTAAAAACCTCAAACCATATCTTGTCATTATACCACACCTCCTATCGTGGGTGCAGTATTTTTTCACTTCGATCTTGTTGATATGATGGCGTAAACTTGTTGATATTGTGGCGTAAACTTGTTCATATTGTGGCCAAACCGGTCAGGATTCCTGGCTGGCTCTACCCGAAACTCTGCTTTACTATGCCAGTCATGGCTCGACGATCCATTGCCTTGCTATTCTTGATGCTGCCAAGCCCGGCCACCGCTGCCGAACGCAATTTCCAGATCGCCGGGGAAGGTTTTGCCGAGGCAGAAATTCTCGATGCCCGTGCGCAACCTGAACTTGACGGAACGTCCTCAATTCGGATCACCTTTACCGAAACGGCGGGCAAGCGGATCTTGACCATGACGCAACACCTTGTGGGAAAGGCAGCGCATATTGCGCTGGATAATGAGACGATCGCCGATCCAGTTGTTAAAGAGCCCATTCGTGAAGGTGTTCTTCAATTGAGCGGCCCTTGGTCAATCGACGGCGCCACCGCGCTTGCCAGGAAAATCTCGGGCAAGGATCCGTTGCCGGACAGCCTCGACGAATAGTAGCTACAGCGCCATCCGCCGTTCTTCGGCAGCGCGCAGGACTTCAAAGGCGGTCTGCACCGCCTGAAACCGCTTGGCGGCTTCGGCATCGTCAGCATTCACATCGGGGTGGTTGGCCTTTGCCATTGTGCGCCATGCCGCCTTGATCGATTCGAACCCGGCATCGCTTTCAAGCCCCAAAATGTCGAGCGCACGCATCTCGTCGCGGCTCCGTGAGCCATCCCCCGGCCCTCCCCAGCCATAGTGTTTCGAGTCCTGATATCCGGACGCATCGCGACGTTCATTCGCCTCGCGCTCTGCGGCATCCTCGGCACTCAGGCCCAGAAAATAGTCCCAGTTGGAATTATATTCGGCGGCATGCTGGAGGCAAAACCACCAACGCTCCGGACTGTTGGGCGATTTCGGCGCAGGCCGGTCGCCCGGATTGGCGCAGCCAAACCGGTCACACAGGCGCACCTTGACGGCGTCACGCGACGCGCCATAGCTGCGCCAGCGCGGAAAGCCCCAATCATCGGATCTCGTTTTTCTGGACATAGACGGGCAGCTCTACCAAAGGCTCGCCCAAAACAAAAGTGCCAGAGGGTCTGTAAGCCGGGTTTTGTCCTCGCGATTGCGCGCGATGTGCGACCATTCCTCTAGGCGACGGATTGCTCCGCCGCTCAAGCAACCAACCCGGGCGACTGGCAGGAGGTTGGCATGCGCCGCCCCTAATCGCTCTTGCTCCCGGTGGGGTTTACACTGCGACCCCAGTAAGCAGAGGCGCGGTGCGCTCTTACCGCACCGTTTCGACCTGGCCGGCACGAATGCACGGTGGTTTGTTTTCTGTGGCACTTTCCCTGGGGTCGCCCCCGCCGGACGTTATCCGGCACCGTTCCTCGCTGGAGCCCGGACTTTCCTCCCCCGTGCGGTTACCCACACAGCAGCGGTCGCCCGACCCTCTGGCAGGACGCCCTTAGCGGGAACGGCATCTGCAATGCAATGAATTCAATCGTCCCCCATTGGTCGCGGCAGAAGCAGCGCAAGAAGTTTCGCCCTGCATTCGCCATCCACGATCCCGTCGATCGTGTTCGGCCGAAAGCGTCTTTGAAACGCCCTGATAGCGGCGAGTGGATCTGTGACATCGTATCCGAACCGCTCAAGCGCAAGGAGAAAGCCTGCATCGGTCCAGTGTGGGTCCATCAGGTTTTTTGTTGGGCTGGGGAGTGCCAAACGAAGTCGCGCTAACCACTCCCAAGGAAAGAGTTCGCCCGGATCAATCTTTCTGTTCGGCGCAATGTCTGAGTGCGCGACAACGCGTGCCGGCGTAATTGGCCAGCGCTTTAAAATGCCTTTGCTGATCTCGATCACCGCCGCGATCTGCGCCGGAGGACCGCCTACACCGTTCAGCTGATCGGTGAAGACGACGTTCGTCACCTTCGATCCGCCGGTGTTCGTCATTGTGATCGTGTAGATGATCTCCGAGCCGGCACTTACCGGGTCAGGACTGTCCACATTCGTCATTGCAATTGGACTCGAGGGGTCGGCGAACAGTGCAGTCGCGAACACCATTGAGAGAAGGATCACGAGCACACGAGGATGCATCCGCACCATTGGCAGGCCTCCGTTCAAAATTGTGGAAATTGGATGCGCGGATGATTCTTCGGGAGGGGGGCGAAGAGCAATTACCCGGACGTACTAAGACTTTGGTCGTAGCCCGTGGTAAACCGCTGCGAGCTCGGCGCGCCCGCCGATCCCGAGCTTCTGGAAAATGTGCGTCATGTGAACCTTTACAGTGGCTTCACTGATCGACAGACGTCCAGCGAGCTCCTT
>JANNLW010000145.1:0-8483 GCA_031397145.1 Sphingomonadales bacterium
AAACTGTGTAGACAAACTCCTCAACTGCTCCGGAGCCGACCTCGGAAACGGCAAACAACTCAGAATGTTCTCCGGCTTCAGCTGGAACGCTAACCCAAGAATCGTCAATACTCCTTAGGATTAGGGCGAGGTCCCGTTTGACATGATCGAGCCGCAGCGACGCCAATTACAGCGATACTACCCAATTCGATAATCCAATTGAAACGGGCGCCAAGAAAAGACAGTTTCAGGAAACGATCAACGTGATGGAACGATGCCGCTCTAGTGAAGACAAACGTCCCTAACAAAACCAACCCGATTGATGCTGCTCGAAATTCGCGCGACTTGTTTCTGAACATCAGGATAACTGCTATCGATCCCAGGATCGATATGAACGCAATTGCGCCAATGAATATTCGCTGCAGTACGCGGCGTTGTTCATACCAATGGCCAGAACGCGCAAATTCTCGTCCAATTTGCGTCAAAAGCGTTTGCAAATCCAGTTGCTTGTTGATGCCCAAGGCAATTAAAACAAGACCAATCGCTCGCCAAAGATTTTGGGCGTTTGCGTCATGACTGGCTGCGCGAAAGCACAACAGGCTCGCGGAAAAATAGCTCGTGACGGTGAACCATCCCAATGCTGAAGGATCGCCAATTTGTGGCGTCCATCCATAAATCATTGCACACCCCCCAAATCATCCCATAGCCATCATCAAGAATCTGGCCCATTGACATGGCGGTTCAGAATCTAATCGTATTAAAGCGAATTCAAAAAGGTTTGAAAATGCAGCGTAGAAGATTTCTTGGCATTCACAAATCTGCGAAGCAGTTACGAATGATCACCGTTCGCATACTGGCGACAACAGCCTTTCTATTCGATACAGGTGTTTCCTTTGCTGATATGCAGCGGCCGACGCTGGCGACCGAAGTCGAACTTCCGGTAATCCCGAGCAATTTCGACATCGATTCAGAACTGGTTCCCAGTTGGGGAACCGGTGAAATTCCAAAAAGTGCTGCTCCCGATGACGTCGGCGCTTTTCGCTTCATCTGTAATGCCAGCCATTTGGCCTATGACGATCCGATCGTCTATCCAGGGCAATCCGGCAAATCGCATCTCCACCAGTTTTTCGGCAACACAGCCGCCGATGCCAACTCAACCTATTCAAGCCTGAGAATAACCGGTAACTCCACCTGCAACTCACCGCTCAACCGCTCGGCCTACTGGATGCCCGCGATGATGAACGGCAAGGGGCAAGTCATACGCCCAGACTTTGTAAGCATTTATTATAAGCGCCGCCCAACGAGCGACCCGAAATGCAAACTGCAAGGAAAAGCGTGTGTCGATATTCCGCGCGGCTTGAGATTCATTTTTGGGTTCGACATGCTCAATCACGCGGCCCGGAAAACTGGTAGCGGATATTTCAACTGTGATGGACCAACGGGTATATCAGGTCACTACCCCACGATAGTGGCTGCCGCGAAACACTGTCCGGTCGGAAACAAGCTGGGCGCAGTCATTAGTGCTCCTGATTGTTGGGACGGGAAAAATCTCGATAGCGCGGATCATCGCTCACACGTGGCATTCGGAGGTTATGGAGATTGGGGATATTATCGATGCCCTACCACTCATCCCTATGTAATTCCGACCTTTACCTTGGGCGCCTGGTACAGTGTTGATGATACGCTGGATCGATCCGGCTCATGGGACGGTGCGTTTAACAGCTGGCATCTTTCGTCCGACAACATGCCAGGAATGGCGATGACTCCCGGAAGTACCTTCCATACCGACTGGTTCGGCGCGTGGGATGATGCGGTTCTGAAAATGTGGCATGACAATTGTATCAGCAAACTTTTGAATTGTTCAGGTGGCGACTTGGGCAATGGGAAGCAGCTAAAAATGTTCGCTGGATTTAGCTGGTCAGCAAATCCCCACCTTGTGAATCCGCCCAGTGCACTGGCCGATGGACACACCGGAAATCATTGATCAACATTGAAATTGCTGGCTTGATGCGTATTGCGGATACTTGATCGCTTAAACAGCGGTCACGCAAACGCATGTCCGACATGATGCTAACAACCGGAGTCCTCGATATGAATGCACTGGACGCGGTAACATGGATTGCCGTTGTTCCGGTTTTCTTGGTTTTTATGATCTTTGTCAACGAGGTGGCGTTGGGTCTTGTTCCCGTTGACGAACAGTACGGTCTTGCTAAAATACCACGCGCTTTGACGATCCTTATTCCTGCCCACAATGAAGCGACTGGAATAGGTGAGACGCTGTTCCGGCTCAAAGAGATGCTTCCAGATTGTTCAAAGATACTAGTGGTTGCAGACAATTGCACCGATGACACGGCCAAAATTGCTCGAGCACTTGGCGCTGAAGTCGTTGAACGCGAAGATATCGAAAAGCGTGGAAAAGGCTTTGCTCTTGATTTCGGCCGCGCCCATCTCTCAGCCACCCCCCCCGATTGCATTATCATTCTCGATGCTGATTGCCTGCCCGATTTGGGAACGATCGAAATTCTCTCGGCGGCTGCGATCGAGAGTGGTAGGCCAGTTCAGGCGATCAATCTGATGTACGGCGGTCCCAACGCCGGTCCATTGATCGAAATATCAAATTTCGCGTTTCTTATCAAAAACCTTGTCCGCCAACGAGGTTTGGTGAGATTGGGAGGCCCAGCGATGTTGACCGGGACCGGAATGGCTTTCCCTTGGGAAGTTTTCAAAGGTTTGGCACTCGCATCATCCAACATTGTGGAAGACCTCGCCATAACTGTAAATTTGACGCTCAAGAAGACCAAGCCAATACTCTTGGAAGGCGCCAAAGTATGGAGCGCGGCGGCGACGGCGAAAGATACGCTGACCCAGAGAACGCGCTGGGAGCATGGATTTATCGCAACAATGCGAAAGCATGCCATTCCCGCCATTGTCTTTGGAATCCTGAACGGTCAGCTTGCATCGTTGCGACTTGGCCTGCACCTCCTTGTCCCTCCGTTGGCAATGTTGTTTGCAATTGGCAGCGCACTCTCGACCTTTGCCTTGATTTTTTTTGCGCTCGGCGCCAGCCCGGTTCCTGCACTCATACTCATTGCAATGATCTCATTGAGCCTTTTGCTGCTGGCAATCGCCTGGTGGCGCGAAGGTCGTGAGATACTCTCTGCGCGCGCGATAATCCGTATTCCGTATTATGTGCTGTGGAAGGTCCCGATCTATGTGAAGTTGCTAAAGGGTCCAGAAACAGAATGGATCCGAACGGGTCGCAAAGATTAGATTGAAGGTGTCTGTCGCGATAGGCAGCGCCCGCTCGACCACCGCCATTTCAACGCTATCAGAAACACTTTTGGCCCTTCAACCAGATAGCGTCTCCATAGCCGGGCAGGATTGGAACAGAGCCTGTATGCCCATTCCAGCCCGGCGTGTTGCATCCAAACTGGTGCCCGACGTTGATCTCCCAGCAGGAAATCGATTGATGCGCCAATACAAAGACCAACTCCACTTGCCATCCCACGTATGGCGCAGCGATGAGCGAGAATTTCACTTTGCGGCGCGCCGATCGCAAACAGGATGAAATTGGCTTTGCAGCCGCCCACAAAATCCTCGGCCAGTTGCATTGCGACGGGGTTCGACAAGATAGCCATAGGCGGAATGTGTTGCACAAACTCGGGTCCTGGAAAAAGCGCAGAGAGCCGGCCCCCAGTATCCAGCTTGCCACCAATGATAGCCACCTTGTCACCACTGGAAACGACGCGGCTAAACAATGCCGCAGTCAAATCGCTTCCTGTCACAACGACGAGGCGGAGTCCGAAGACTAGTGCCAACCGAGAAAGTATCCTGCTATCGCAAAGCCGCAAAGCAGCTCCCGCATAGGCGGCTTGGAACGCGCGCGTTATTGGGTTGTTCGATTGCTCGCTCAGCTTCACAACATGATCCACATTGGGTGTCACGATGTACGAAAAATGGAGGAGTCTCGAGCGCCGGGCCACTTCTTTTATTGCAGCCTCAAATGAAAAACCGGAAAATTCGAGATTCAAAAAATGTGGCGCGGTATCGAACTCTTTGCGTTCAGTAGGCATTGCGGTCCCAAACAATCATGAAGACCGTCTCGAGAATGATCCTGAGATCGAGCAACGGGGACCAATGATCTATGTAATATGTGTCGTATTCCACGCGCTTCTTGGCGCGGTCGATCGTTGCGATTTCCCCGCGTAGGCCACGAACTTGTGCAAGCCCCGTAATTCCGGGTTTGACACGATGGCGAGCGGCATATCCTTCGACCGCGTCGAAATAGAATTTGTCCCCCACCATCATCTGTGTCGCATGAGGTCTTGGGCCGACGAGCGACATTTCGCCACGAAGCACGTTGATCAACTGAGGCAGTTCGTCGATACTCAGCCGTCGGATGATCCTTCCGACGCGCGTCACCCGTTCGTCGTCCTTTTGTGTTCGCTCGGCTCCTGAAACATCCTGTTGATCGACATACATCGAACGAAACTTGAATATGCCGATTTCCAGATTGTTGAACCCGAACCTTTTTTGGACGAACAGTATATCTCCCTTGCTTTCCAGCTTTATGGAAATGGCGGTGAGCAAGATTATCGGTGAAAGTGCAACGAGCGCCATGACGGCGAGCACGCGATCCTGCACACCCTTTAAAAGCACATCGAAATCGCGGATCGGTCTTTGCCAAAGACTCAATACAGGCAAAGATCCAATGAAACTCATTCGATAGCTCGATCGAAGTTCCAAAATCTCGCGCGGCATACAACATACGTCGATGGCTGCCGCACTGAGCCTGTCTATGATCGAATCAAGTCTCTCCTGCTGAACTTTGGGAAGTGCGATGATCACTTGATCCAGTTCGCCTTCCTGAGCCATCTTCAGCAATTCGGGAAAGCCGCCAACAAATCGCGCACTTCCAAGCGGCGATTGGTCGGTCCTAGTTTTCCGGTCGTCTGCAAAGCCAATAATCTTGAGATGCGGAAGCCTCTCTATCGTCAGCAACTCCAATACCCTATCGGCAACCTGACGATCTGCTCCATAAATAACCACGCGCTGGCCGATATAGCCCAGATCCATAAGCCACCATGCAATCTTGCGAAAGCCGATGCGGCTTACAAAAAGCATTACGATCGAAACCACAACATAAATCAAAGCGAGGCCGCGCGAGAGTTCAGCCACAACATCAAACAGAATAATTGTAAATGACGTCAACATTGTAGCAACTAGAAAGTCGAGAATTGCGCCTCCTCCTACATCATCGCCCTGCCCCCGGAATGCAGTATAGGAATCTCGCGAAATCCTGATCAGGAAGAAATTAATGCCAAGCACAATCGCTGCGGTTTGATGGATCGTCTCATCAAACAACTGGTCTGACGTTGAGTTATAAATCAGGATGGCGAAAAAGAATGACGCCAGCAGGCACAAGGCATCGTTCACTACGCCGACTGATCTCAAGACGTTCGACGTAAACCGGACACGTTTGTTGATTTTTTGCGAGGTCGGTGAAAGCGAATCAGGCATCACTCAAAACCGTCCAACACTTTGTCGTCCAGGCACAGACCTTCACTGCAACCTCCCAAACAGGCCGCGACTGCGGATCGAACCAGGGCGGTCGTCTACGGTATAAGTTGCTGCCGCCTTGTCGCGGCCTGCTTGTGCAAGTGCCATGCATGAGAGGTTGCCCGCTTTGCCGCAAACGCTTGCATATTGCTCCCAACCCGCCACGGAGGACGGGCTCTTTCGCGTAAACGCTCTCGCCACGTCAATTGCTCGCGCCTTGTCTCCAGATTGCAGAAGATAGTCGGTATAGGTGCGATTTATTGTGAGATTTTGCGGCATTTCAATAAGCGCCTCTTCATAGCTTTGCCTTGCCCGTTGGGTGTCTTTCTTAGCAAGAAATACAGTTGCGAGCACCAGTCTGCCTTGTTCGTTCATCGGAAAATCGCGAACGACAATTTGAACGTCGTTCAGCGCAGCTGTCAGATTTCCCTCTTGCAAAGCGATTCTTGCACGCAGGAGAAGCGCATCCGAATTATCCTTGTCGTCGTCGAGTATTTGATTGGCCATCGCCAGCGCGGCCTTAACATTTCCTCTTTTATACAGTGCGGTCGCGTGGAGCGCCTGAACATCGGTTGAAGAAACATCGGAATTCGTCGTTGCCACTCCGCGCAAGATCGGCTCTGCCAAGTCAGGTCGGTTGCGTCCAATCAAATATCTGGCGACGCCAGTTCGAGTCGTCGCGGATCCGTTGCGGGCAACTTCTTGTAATTGAATCGGCGTAAGGGCAGCCGAATCATTCGCCAACCAAATACCTGAAATTTCCTGAACGACCTCGATATTGTTGGATTCGTCCTTGATAACCTGCATCAAGACCGAGCGCGCGCGCTCCGGATTTCCTGACTTGTAAAGCACTTGTGCCAGTTGCAGTTTAAGGTCGGTATCCTTTGGCCGGCGGGCGAGTTGCCGATCCATCGTGGAAATCAGCCGAGTAGTATCGCCAAGTATTCGATACAACTCGGTAAGGGTAGCGAGCGACGCCTCTGTCCTCTTGGTTTCCGGCACGCCTTCTTCAATGAGCTTCAACGCGCCTTTGTAGTCCTTACCCAAAGCTAGCGCCCTTGCTTTGAGCACGATCCCATATTCATTCTGGGGGTCAATCTTGAGAATCGATTCAGCGGCATCCAGCGCCTCTGGTGAGCGCTTCCGGTCAAGCGCGACCAAACCTTTTACCAGTATCGCCCGTGTGGCATTCGGTTCGAGCGCCAGCAACCGATCTGCAGCGCTGATCGCTTCCTTGTGATTGCCGAATTGAAACGAAAGTTCTGCCATAAGCTGGAGCGCTTCCAAGTTTGACGGATCCAGTTCCAGCACACGCGAAAATGCAAGAAGCGCATCATCAGGCTTCCCTAGTTCAAGGTCAATACGCCCCAAAAGCTGCCACTGACTCGCCACATCATCCCGCTCACGGATCGCTTGCAGTATGACAACGCGGGCTGTCGCAAAATTTCCCGCATCAGCCAGAGCCATTGCAGCAGATGCCGATTGCTCGGCCTTTTCCTGAGGCGTTGAACATGCCGCAATCGCTGCCAGCGAAAGTATAAGCACGTAACTCATGCATTTCATGTTCGTTAGCCCGACAGAATTGTTGCTCGAAGTCGAAAACCAGCCCGAAAAAAAGCGGGGAACTGAGTCCCGTTGTAGTCAAATCTGCTCACGTCCCCCCCTATCCCTTCTCGTTTTCATGGTCAGGAATCGCGTCCTCTGCAACTGCTTTGTTTCGGAACAATTACAAATGTCGAAAACGCATTCACCATCATTTGTCTGCATAAAGGCTTCCAATAGCTGCGCGCACATGGCATGACCCCTGGCTGGGAACTCAAGCAAAACTGGAATTCGGATTTGGCTCTTCTGTTGACAATTTTCTTGGCGACTTCCGCTGTGTCGGCGTCAGAACCTGTGACTGCAGCTCAAACGGCACCTCAACAGACACTTCGACCCTATACCATCAATCCGGGCGATGACATCGAAGTCTATGTTTGGGGAGAAGATCGGCTGCAACGCACTATTCGTATTTTGCCTGACGGTACGTTTTCGTTTCCTTTGGTTGGCTTGGTAAGTGCGGTCGGGCAACGCCCTTCGCAAATTGAAGAAGCGATAACGAAGGGTCTCGCAGCTCAGTATCGCGGCCAAGTGCCGCAAGTGACTGTGTCAGTGCGCAGTCCGTCCGGCTTTCAGTTTACCGTCGCTGGCAAAGTCAGCGGACCAGGCACTTTCACACCTGGCCGCTATGTCAATCTGCTCGAAGCGATAAGCTATGCGGGTGGCCCCGTAGAATTTGCAAGCCTTGATAACGTGACCATAATTCGAAAGTCCGCAGGCAGTTTGATAACTATAAAGGCGCGATTAGCGTCGGTTTATAAGGGCGGTTCGGCAGGGCGCGATATCAATGCAAGCATGATCCCCCAAATAGAAAGCGGTGATACGGTGATTGTGCCATGACAATTTTCTCGCAAAGAAAATCGAACTGCATCGTTTCGAGGCTTGAGCATGCCGCGTCCGGCATTGTTGTTATCTGCGCTATTTTTGCACCTGGGTCGGCTCAAGCCGAAACACGGGCATGGATCAATACATCGCTCAATGCCGAAATCGCCACCAATCCCTACCTTCAACTTGGAACCAAAACGTCGGCATCGTCTGGGTTCGTGTCCGTATCCCCGGGGGTCAAATACTTGGACTCGGTCAAGACGATCCGCCTGACGGGCGACTATCGACATCGTGAATTTTCGCGGAGATATCGCTCAAGCGATGACTATTCCGTCAATGCAAGCCTCGTTCAAAAGCTCTCCCCGCGATTGGACTATAATGCTGACGTAGGAATTGGCAGCTCGGTGGTAGGCGCGAACGACTTGCTTACATTTGGCGCGAATCCAACAAATGGCGGCTTGTTCCCTCCTCTTCCAGGGGACATAGCAATCAACGGACTTCGGCAGCGTCGTCAAGCAATA
>JANNLW010000169.1:0-4502 GCA_031397145.1 Sphingomonadales bacterium
ACGAAAGCCAAGGACGACGGCGACCGGCCGGTCCTCATCATTCAGCCGATCAATCATGCGTTGCATCGTCGCCGTACTGACAAGCGGGACATCGCCATAAAGGATCAGAACAACGCCTTCGAATCCGGCCAGCCTTGCTTCGGCCTGTTGGACTGCATGGCCGGTTCCAAGTTGGGGCTCCTGAACGACAAGCGCGCTGTCCGTGCCCGCAAGCACCGCCTCCAGCTGCTCCTTGCCGCTGCCAACAACGATAATCTTGTGTGCAGGCCCAAGCACATCCACGCTCTCTAGCAGATGCATAAGCATCGGCTTGCCCGCAATGGGGTGGAGCGCCTTGTGCACATCGGATTTCATGCGCGTACCCTTGCCAGCGGCAAGGATGATGGCGGCGACAGGTCTTTTGCTCATGGCCATACCCTTGCCACCAAATTGCAGCGGTTTCCAGAACTAGCGCGCGCCAACTTTACGCCATTTCGTCCATAAATGCCGTGCCAGCTTGAGAGGCGGCATACGGATCCAGTGTGAGCGCACATAGAAAGCGAAGCGGAGGATCTTCCGGGTTTGCTGACCCCAGCCATTTCGTGCGAGCAGGCGGCTCAGAAAAAAAACATCACCCCGCCGCGCTTCCCACGCCAGCCAAGGATCGACCGGCGTGCGGAACAGGTGATGTGCCAGCCTCAACGCGCGCGAAAGATGACGGGTCGTCCCGTGTAATGCCGAGCGCGCGCGCAGCCGCTGCCAATAATCCCCGACATCGCTGTGTTCGCGGACCAGTCGATCAATGTCCCACAGGTTGCGCAACCCTCCGGCAAGGTCGCCATCGGCAAACAGATGCGCGACGGCGTGAATCAGCATGTCTTCGGGCGAAAGCGTGAAGAGGCCATTGCCAAGCGGAACGGCCTCCGCGATCAAGGCTGCGGCATCCGGTCGCTCCCCGGCTGTCAGCGGCAGGATCGTGTGATGGACATCGATCATCCGGTCCCGCTCGCGGTGAATGAGTGGTGGCAACTCGTGCATATGGGTGCGGTAGTAATGATCGTCATAGGGATCAGGCTTGACCCATTCCCAGCCTGTGGAGAGCAGGGCATTCTCGGCTTCGGTCAGTCGATCACGGGGCACGAGAATATCGAGATCGCCAATCTGCCGACCACGCGCGGCGTCAAGCCCTGCTGCCGCAAAGGCCGTTCCCTTGAGGAGAATGACCGGTATCCCGCTTGGTGCGAGCGCCCGCCGCGCCATTTCGGCTTCCCATAATGCCTGCACCCTTTGTACTTCGGACGCCTGTCGCGCCTCGGCAAGAATTGCTGCAGAAGTTTCCGGAATCTTCAACCCGTCAAGGCGCCACGCAAGGCTCGCTGTCAGCCGTTCGGCATGAGCCATGGCGAGAAGCGCAGTCCAGCTGCCGGCATCGAGGCCCAGTACATAGGATGGCTCAGACAGCGCCTTGGTCAGATGGCGGGCGTCCATCACCAGAGTGTTTCCACCAACTTCAGCGCTGTTTGGGTATCCGGATAGTCGATCGCCTTTGCAGGAAGGTCGTTGACAAGCTTCGTCAGCGCCTCAAAGCCTGCCTCGCCCAGCGCCACATAGTTGGTGGAGGCCTGCGTCAGCCGGACAAAGGCCTCGCTCTGCCCGACGTCGCGCGTCTCGGCGGCATGGCCGAAGCGCGGGAAAAGGATCAGCGCTGGTGGTGCGGGAACATTCATCGCCGCGATCGCGGTCGGGTTGGGCACCATATGGCACAAATCGCCTTTGGGTGTGCCTTTCACCAACGGCCCGAACTGCGCCTTTGGAAAACACCGCTGCATCTCGGAAATGGACGCATTCTTGAGGCTGATCGGACGAGGAAAGGGATGGACGAGTCCGCTCTCCGGATCGATCATGGCAAATTCGTCCCCCAGGAAACGCCACCCCCGCTTCGAGAGCATTGCGGACAAGGTTGATTTTCCCGAACCCGAGTCGCCCGTCATGATCAGCACCCGGCCATCGCGCTCCACGCTTGCTGCATGAAGGAGCAGGAAACGTCGTTCGCCCAGCGCGATCTGGAGATTCATCGCCATTTCGGCCGCGATCAACCCGTGCGCGAGCGATACCGGCAGGGCATCGGGCAAGACATAGTCGCCTCGAATTGCCACCTGCGGCTTGATCCACCGACGCAACACGCTGGTTGCCTCCAGCCGGACCGTGAAATGCGGGATTGCATCGCTCGCCTGCGGATAGGTTGTATACAGTGTCTCAAGGGCCGCAATCGGCGCACGCCAGTCGCTTCCGATACGAAAATACCGCGGCCCGATGCCTAGAATGATTTTGTGCCTCATGCGGAAACGACCAACCCTATGGCTTCAAGCTCGTCAATTCGCGCAGCAAGCGCTTCGCTGGCGTCGCAGACGTCAATCTCTGCATCGGCGGACAGCCGGGCGAACAGCATATCCCTCGTCATTGGGCTATTCCCAAGCGCAGAAAGAATCTCTGGCAGGGGTTCCGACAGAATATGCGTCTGCCCGGAACGGCGATGGTAGATCGCGGTCAGTCCATCAAACGAAACGATCCGAATCTGGTCGGGCGGTGCAGCCGCTATGAGGGTTCCGACCATAAGCCCCGCGTCAGCGCGGCATCTGCAGCGATGCGTAGCAGGTGAAACCGCTTTGTCCGGCCTGAAGGCGACGGATATAATTGATATAGGCCTGACTTTGGGTGGTCGTTGTTCCTGGCAGCGTGCTGCCATCCAGTGCGCGTTTCACTTCTTCGCCTGTGAACGGCCGACCGGCCGGTGCGAAAGCGCCCTCGGTCCCTGGAGGGACGAGTTTGCCATCGGCTGCAACATAATTTCCGCCTCGTCGCGGATCGGGCACTGGAATCTGGCAATTCATGACTGACGTCACCGTGGCAGCAAGTGCGGGACGAATGGTCAGGACAGTCGATGCCCCGACCGCTCCGAGCACAAGCACCCGGCGGCGATCCGCACCCTCCGGCTTGTCTGTCGGCTCGTCACTCATCCAAAAATCCCGCTTGCCATGCACGCCAACTCGATAAAGCGTGGTTCAACTGAAATGTCGAGTGCATTAAGATTGTTTCGATCAGCCCGTTTCGTCGCAGCGTTGCTTCTTCGACGCTTGCATGCGCAGATTCAGACGCTAATCAGCGCGCATCGAAATGCAGCGGAGCAGCAATCATGACCATCAGTTTTGCCGGAAAAGTTGCCATCGTCACCGGCGCGGGCGGTGGTCTTGGCCGTGAATATGCACTCGAACTGGCGCGTCGGGGTGCAAAAGTGGTCGTCAATGATCTTGGCGGCGCGCGCGATGGTACTGGCCATTCGGACGCAGCACTCAAGGTTGTTGAAGAAATCAAGGCAACTGGCGGCGAAGCGATGTCGAATGGCGGCAATGTAGCTGAATATGGCCAGATGACCGAACTTGTCGCCAAGGCCAAGGAAGCCTGGGGCGCCGTTCACATTCTCATCAACAACGCCGGAATCCTTCGCGACAAGAGCTTCGCCAAGATGGAGATGGCCGATTTCGAGTTGGTCGTCAGGGTTCATTTGCTCGGATCGGCCAACGCCACCAAGGCGGTGTGGGACTTGATGCGCGAACAAAATTACGGTCGTATCCTGATGACAGCCTCGTCCACGGGACTTTACGGCAATTTCGGCCAGACCAACTATGGCGCGGCCAAGCTTGGCCTCGCAGGTTTTACCAAATCGCTTTATCTGGAAGGTGCAAAAAACAACATCAAGGTCAATACTCTGGTTCCGATCGCAGCCACACGGATGACCGACGACATTTTTCCGCCCGAAGCGTTCAAGACATTCGACCCCGTCAATGTCGTGCCCGCCGCCCTGTTTCTTGTTTCGGAAGACGCCCCCTCGAACGCGATCGTCGGTGCGGGCGGCGGTTTCTTCCATACCGCCAACGTGACGCTGACCAGAGGAATCGCCCTTCCCGAAGGCGAGCGCACGGTCGAGGCAGTGGCTGCACATTGGGCGGAAATCAGTGATCGCGCCGGTGAAACGGTCCCGCAATCAGGTGCCGAACAGTCCATGGCCGCGTTCGCCCGAATTCAGGGAAAATAACTGTATTGCATTACTAACACAGTTGTGCGAAACTCCTAACCAACAGGAGGAGTTTGAATAATGTACAGCGAAACTGATCTCGAATCGGCGGTAACAGCCGGCGTTCTGAGCCCCCAAGCCGTTGTTGCGCTGCGCGCGCATGTTGCTGCCCAAAACGCGACGTCAATGGTCGACGAAGAGAATTTCCGGCTGCTGTCGGGCTTCAATGACATCTTCGTCGCGATTGCAGGCGCACTGCTGCTTGTCGGCGGCGCATGGCTTGGCGGCGAACTTCATCCGGCAGTCGGCGCGGCAACAGTTGCCGCGCTATCCTGGGGCCTGGCAGAATATTTCACCAGGGTAAGGCGGCTGGCGCTTCCCAGTATCGTATTCCTGCTTTCATTTGTTGGCGGCGTATTCGGCATGCTCTCCACCGGAATTCTTGGTGAGG
>JANNLW010000192.1:0-1546 GCA_031397145.1 Sphingomonadales bacterium
TGATGCTGGGCATAGCCCCACGCGAAACGTCCCTTGACGCAACTATGCCCCCTGTTGGCCTTGCCATCTTTCCACGGCACCATGCGCACGACCTGTTCGCCGCGCAGTTCGGCGCGGAAAGTGCAGCCAACGCCGCAATAAGCGCATGTCGTGACAACGCTGCGCTCGGGTGTGCCGATATCGACCACCTTTTTTTCGATCAGCGTCGCGGTCGGGCAGGCCTGGACACAGGCACCGCACGACACACATTCGGAGCCAAGAAAATTGTCACTGGCAAGACCAGCCGAAACCTTGGAGCCGAAGCCCCTGCCCTCAATGGTCAGCGCCAGCGTGCCCTGCACTTCGTCACAGGCCCGCACGCAGCGCGAGCAGACGATGCATTTGGACGGATCGAAATCGAAATAAGGGTTCGAATGATCCTTGGCCTGCCCCAAATGGGTGGCATCGCTGGAATAGCGAACATCGCGCAAGCCCACTGCTCCGGCTTGATCCTGCAATTCGCAGTCGCCATTGGCCGCACAGGTCAGGCAATCGAGCGGATGATCCGAAATATAGAGTTCCATCACCCCTTTACGAAGCTTGGCGATGTGCGGCGTCTGGGTATGGACAACCATTCCGGGCTCGACGGGCGTGGTACAACTTGCCGGTGTTCCCTTGCGCCCGTCGATCTCGACCAGGCAAAGTCGGCACGAACCGAAACTTTCGACGCTATCGGTCGCACAAAGTCGCGGAATATCGGTCCCCTGCCCGGCGGCGGCGCGCATGATGCTTGTTCCAGCAGGCACAGTGACTTCGCGACCGTCAATGGTACAGGTGACCGCGACATCCGAACGGCTGGCGGGCGTCCCGAAATCACTTTGAGGTTGATACGTCATTTTCTCACCCTACATCAAAATGGCCAAAATTCAGAGCGCTGTTTTACCTCAAGCCTTCAGCCAAGACGCGAATATGTTCTGCACCAATGCCGCAGCAGCCTCCCACCATAGTCGCGCCGGATGCGACCCACCGCTTCGCCCAAGCCAGATATTCAGTAGGCCCAAGGTCGCCTCGTATTTGCTGCAATTCTTCATTCGCGACCTTGTCGTCCGCCTTGGCCGCAAAGCCGTTGGCATAAACGCCGATTGCGATACCGCTTTCGCCAAGTGACTTTCGCGCCGCCCGCACGGCGGCTTCCATGACTTCCGGGCAGCTGCAATTGAAAAGCAACGCATCCGCATCAAGACGGGTGGCAAGCATTGCTGCTGCCTCAACGGTTTCGCCCGAGCGTAACAAGGGAGCGCCGTCGTCCTTCAGCGTGAAGGAAAGCCACAACGGGCGCGCATCGTCAGCATGCAGCCGCACATTTGACAAACCGTATTCCGCAATACCCGAGATGGCTTTGACGACACCGTCAAGAAACGGCTCGCAGCCAATGAGGGTCACATCCGGGTTATGACGAGCTTGCCAGATAATGTGCTCGGCCCCACCAAACCCAATCTCGACCCACGTTTGACGCGAGCTAGACGTCGATGCAGACGAAGAACAGGCGTCAAGTTGAGCGGCAGCC
>JANNLW010000225.1:0-3224 GCA_031397145.1 Sphingomonadales bacterium
CCATGCACACCACGCGCACCACCAGGCGCCCCTTGGGCGTGACGACGATCCAGTCCGGCTGCAACCTTTGTGTCGACACCTGCGGTGAACACTTTATCCGCGCCGGTCAGGACCAAACCTTCCGCCGGGGGATTCGACGCCAATCCGGTAAGGAATAACGAACCTTCATCAAGAAGGTCCGTCGTCAATGCATTGATCGGAGCCCGGTTGATCGACAGGAGCAGGACACCTGCGCGTTCCTCCTGCAGGAAATGGGTCATCCTTCCTCGAACGCTCAGATCAGGCTTTTACCAGAAATCCGCGCAATTTCCTTGGAAACAAGACCTTCCACTACCTGTGGCAGGTTGGCATCAAGCCATTCCCTTAGCATCGGGCGGAGCATTTCGCGGACGAGACCCTCAAGAGTGTCAGTGCCATGCACATCGGGCTTCACGATCAGTGCCGAAAGCGCATCGAGCGCAGAGCGGCTCGCAACCTCCGCATTTGGAGAAACGAGCGCGAAAGGCGCGGGTGTGTCGTCTTGTGAAATTGATTCGGGTGATTGTTCGGTCAACTCAAGGATATCCTCTTCATCTACCGCCGCCACAGTTTCAGTCACCGATTCAGTTGCCTGTTCCACTTCATCGCGAGCCGTTGCGCGGCGCGGACGCGGCGCAGTCAGCGACTTTGAACTGTCCTCAGAGATGATCTTTTTGATGGACGAAAGAATATCCTCCATCGTCGGTTCAGTGCTGATATCGTTCATTTTTGCCACCCTTGACGTACCTATTGACCCTTTACTGACGGATTTTGCGCCTGTGTGTCAACGGTTTGTGTCGCAACGGGCTTTGGCTTGGGGTCGCTATCCCAATCCCAGATGCTGTTGCGGACGCGTTTGTAATTCGTCTCGGGGTCATAAAGAACACCCCCGTCTAGCCCCAAATCGCGCGCCTCAGCCTGCCCCATTGCAGCCAGCAAACTGAAGCCGGCAACGTAGGCATTGCGACGGGCCGAGACGAGTTGCACCTGCGCATTCAGATATTCCTGTTCCGCATTCAGGATATCAAGGATCGATCGATTACCGACGGTATTTTCAGCCCGTACCCCTTCGAGCGAGAGCGCAGTTGCCGCGACTGCCGCCTCTGTCGAGACGATCACGGCATTGGACGCACGCAAGCTGGCAAAGGCCGAACGGGTCTGCGCAATAATACTGCGTTCGGTTGCAATCGACTGCTCGATGGCCTGGCTCGAACGCGCCTGGGCCTGGCGCACCTGGGCGCTCGGGACGCCGCCATTATAGAGCGGCATCGTCAGCTGGACGCCGGCTGTAGCGTTTTCCGCAGTTTGCGATGTGTTAAATCCAGGAATGAACGACTGAAGGGAATTCAGGAAGTTTGCATAGCTCTTGTCTGCAACAAGCGACACTTTGGGAAGCCGCGATGCTCTCGCCGAACCAATGTCGAAACGCGCTGCCTCCTCGTTCTTCCTTGATGCAATCAAATCCGGATTGCTTGCCAGCGCCTTCTCGACCGCCATTTCAGGCGTCGCTGGCAGGTTTGGCAGCGGCGGTGGCTGCTCGAGGCTGCCCGGTTCATTGCCAACAAGCTGGACATAGCGCTCCCGGCTGCCAATCAGGTTTGATTCTGCGCCTTCAAGTTGACTCTGGGCAAAGGCAAGGCGTGATTGTGACTGCGCGATGTCGGTGCGTGTCAGATCACCCACTTCAAACCGGTCTCGCGTCGCTTCGAGATTGGTCTGCAGCACTTTCACCTGATTGCGGTTGAGGCCGACAATCGCTTCGTCGCGAAGGACGTCCATATAGGCCCCCACGACCTGACTGAAGACGCTGGCTTCCGTCCCGCGCAGATTGGCCTGGCCGGCATCCACGCGCGAATCGGCGGCGCGAATGGCGTTCTTGACCGCACCACCCTGATAGATTGGCACGTCAAAATTCAGCCGTCCGGCAACTTGCCGAGTTGGTGACGCGGTGCTCGATGTCTGCAGATTTTCCGTATATGCTCCTGACAGGTCGAGTCCGGGAAGGCCCCGTGCCTTTGCCAATGGCACATTTTCGTCATTGGCCCGCTGCCCCGCCCGTGCACCGGTCAATGTAGGGTTCGTGGCATAGGCCTTGGCCAATGCCTCTCGCAACGTATCAGCCTGCGCAGACGTCGCAAAAAAACAAAGCGATCCCAGCAATAATATCCTGTATTTCAATCGCTTATCCATTACTCTTCTTTCAAAAACTAAATCCGGCTGGTTGTGCAAAGCCAGGCAGCCGGACAGCCTCGATATCTGTAAAAGGTACAAGTCCGACGCCCTTTCCAGCCTTGCGGCCCGAAGCAAGGCGAGTCAGACCATTGTCCACTAATCCCGTCAGAATTCGGCCAGCGGCGGTGAGCTGCGCGGCAAATGTTTCGGGCAAAGCTTCGATTGCGCCATCTATTATGATAACATCATAAGGTGCACCCTTGCGCCATCCGGCATTGAGGGGCCCTGATACAAGATTGACACCCGATACCTTTCCAAGTGCCTTCCTCGCGATTCCGATCAATGCTTGATCGACCTCAAGCGCGGTGATCTCGGCCCCCAGTTTGGCGAGTAAAGCTGCGGCATAGCCGGTGGCCGCGCCGACCAGCAGAACTTTTTCGCCGACCTTCACCCCGGATTCGGCGATCAGACGGGCTGTGGCAAGGGGCGCATTAAGGAAACGACCATTGCCAAGCGGAACAGGCACGTCGACATAGGCTAATGACGCGCGTTCCGCAGGCACAAATTTCTCACGCGCAATGGCTTCCAATGCCGCTACGATCCTGGGCTCGCTGACATTGTTGGTGCGCAGCTGGTTTGAAACCATCGCCGCCCGCATAGCTGAGAAGTCCATTTCGCTCACGATCTGCCCCGTGCCATAAGTGTTTTACAAGCGCAATACACCTTGACGCGCTGTGGTTGCATTACTGTGCCTTTTTGCCCACGCCAAGCGCCATCATCGCCTTGACAGCGAAGAAGCGACGACGCAAAGGCCCACCTCCTCCGGCCCGATGGCGGAGTGGTTACGCAGAGGACTGCAAATCCTTGCACGCCGGTTCGATTCCGGCTCGGGCCTCCACTCTAATTTGTCCCAATTTTCTGCGGCTTGTTGGCACAGTCTTTGCCCTTTCGTTTGAGTCCTCGATTTCGGGTGTTTGTGATTCTGGTGAAAAGCCGTCAAATATTCCTGTGTCGATCGCGGCGATGGCGGTAAC
>JANNLW010000292.1:0-4573 GCA_031397145.1 Sphingomonadales bacterium
TATCACCGCTATGTCGATGAATTCGTCCGCTGGGGCTGCGAACAACTCGGCAATGGCGGCCCCTATACAGGTCTGTCCTGCCCGGGCGGACTGATGATCACTGCACATACGGATGATCCTGAAAGCGCCGTCGCAGACAGCGCATGGCGCCGACACCAGATGCCAGCCTGGCACCTGATCGGACCGGATCGCACCGGGATCACCCTCGTGAACATTGGCGTCGGCCCGTCGAATGCCAAGACGATCACCGATCATATGGCCGTGCTGCGGCCCGAAGCGTGGCTGATGATCGGCCATTGCGGCGGCCTGCGCCCCAGCCAGCGGATCGGGGATTACGTCCTCGCACACGCCTATCTGCGCGACGATCATGTCCTTGATGACATGCTGCCCCCCGAAATTCCGATCCCGCCGATTGCCGAGGTGCAACAGGCGCTGGCGCGCGCTGCTGAAATCGTCTCGGGTGAAAGCGCCGAACATCTGAAGGGACGCTTGCGGACCGGTACGATCGTTACCACCGATGACCGGAACTGGGAGCTACGCTATTCCAAATCGGCGTTGCGCTTCAGCCAGTCCCGTGCGGTCGCGATCGACATGGAGTCAGCGACGATCGCTGCACAAGGCTATCGCTTCCGCGTGCCCTATGGGACGTTGCTCTGCGTTTCAGACAAGCCGATGCACGGCGAACTAAAACTGCCCGGCCAGGCCAACCGCTTCTATGAGCGCGCCATCGCCGAACATATGCTTATCGGGATTGAGGCCTGCCATCAGTTGAAGGCCGAGGGTGCGAAACTCCACAGCCGAAAACTCCGGGCTTTTAACGAGCCGCCCTTTCGTTAGGATAACGCATCCGCAACAAGGAGGTTTCAATGAACAGGATCGGGCGAAGGACGTTTCTCGGCGCCAGCATCGCGGCGGGAGCCAGTGCCGTCACGGCGACTGCGATCAAAGCCGAAGGAAAAATCCTGGCCGGGAAGTCGATTCTGGTGACGGGATGCTCGTCGGGCTTTGGGCGATTGGGCGCGCTTCACTACGCCCGCGAAGGCGCGACGGTCATTGCATCGATGCGCAATCTTCAGGGAGGCGCACGCGCCGAAGCCCGCGCGCTTGCTGCTGAAGCGAAGGCCGCTGGCATCGCGCTCCATATCGTCGAGATCGATGTGATGCGCGATGATCAGGTCGCCGCTGGCGTTGCCGAAGCGGAACGGATCGCGGGTGGCGCATTGGATGCCGTCGTCAACAATGCCGGTATTGCAATTGGCGGGCCTGTTGAACTCCAGGATATGGAGGCCGCGCAGATGATGTTTTCAACCAATGTGCTGGGGCCATTGCGTGTCTCGCGCGCTGCATTGCCTGGGATGCGTGCCCGGCGTAGCGGCGTAATCTTCAACGTCACATCACAGTTGGGGCGCGTTATTGCGCCAAATTACGGCCTGTATTCGTCAACCAAATTTGCGCTTGAAGCGCAATCCGAACAACTGGCGTATGAGTTGGCGATGCACGGGATCGAAGTAACGATCATCCAGCCAGGCGGCTATCCGACCGATATCTGGAAAAAGAGTGCCGCCCTTACCGATGTGCTGCTTAAGCGTACGGAAGCCAATCGAGCCAAGGCCTATGACGCGCTGGTTGCGACCGCCAGACGCGGTGATCCGGGGCTGTCGACCGATCCAATGGACGTGCCGCGCGCGATTGCGGAGATCCTGGCCTTGCCGCCCGGTAAACGACCGCTTCGTCGGCCGGTTCACCCCACCTACCGGCCGCAGGAGGCCATCAATGCCGTTTCGGCCGAAGCGCAACGCGTGTTGCTAGGCCGTTCACCGTTCGGTCCGTGGGTGGAGGCGGTGCTGGACTGATCCCAAACGCGCGCCTGGGTTCAGGCGAGGCGGTATTCCTTCAGCCAGACGATATGACGGAACCCCCCTGATCCCGCCATCACCACCCGCAGGTCTTGCCCTTGTTCTGCTTTTGCAGCCACGTCATCAGCGGCTTGAAATAGGCGATCATCGCCGTTCCATCGATTTCGCGCTTGCCGGTAAAGGCCTGAAGGGCCTCCGGCCATGGCTTCGATGCACCCATCGCGAGCATTGCGTTCAGCCGTGCGCCGACATCCTTGTTGCCATAGAAGGAGCAACGGTGGAGCGGTCCCTTCCACTTCGCAATATCGCACGCAGCTTTGTAAAACTGGAACTGCAGGATGCGGGCGAGGAAGTAACGCGTGTAGGGGACATTGGCCGGCACGTGATATTTGGCGCCCGGATCGAAATTGGTTTCGTCGCGGGCGACCGGAGGGACGATGCCCTGATATTTGAGGCGCAGGTCGGTCCAGCCCTTATTGTATTGGCCGGTCGCGATCTTGCCCGAATAGACATCCCAGCGCCATTTATCGACAAGCAGGCCAAAGGGCAGGAAGGCGACCTTGTCCATCGCCTGACGGAGCAGAAGCCCGGTATCCTTGTCCGCGCTCGGCACCTTGTCCTCATCGAGCAGGCCGATCTGGACGAGATACTGCGGCGTTATCGACAGCGCGATGAAATCGCCGATCGCTTCATGGAACCCGTCATTCGCGCCGTTCAGATACAGGAAGGGCTGCTTGTTATACGCCCGCTGGTAGTAATTGTGACCCAACTCATGATGGATCGTGATGAAATCGTCCGCGTTGACCTTGGTGCACATCTTGATGCGCAGATCGTCGATATTGTCGATGTCCCAGGCGCTGGCGTGACAGACAACCTCACGGTCGGCCGGCTTTGTAATCTGCGAGCGTTGCCAGAAGGTTTCCGGCAGCGGGGCAAGGCCCAATGACGTGTAGAAGCCTTCGCCGGTGCGTACCATCCTGACTGGATCGTAACCCTTGGCGCTGAGTAACTCGCCTGTATCATAGCCGATATTGCCCGATCCTGCCGGCGCCACGATGTCGTAGATATTGCCCCATTCCTGCGCCCACATATTGCCGAGAAGGTCGGCACGGATCGGGCCGGTCCGGGGTTGGACGGTTTCGCCATATTTCTCGTTGAGTTTGGTGCGGGTGTAGCAATGGAGCTGGTCGTAAAGCGGCTTGACCTGCGCCCAGAGCTTGTCGGTCAGCCTGGCGAACTCATCAGCGGACATGTCATATTGCGAACGCCACATCGCGCCGACGTCGGCATAGCCCAGTTCGCGGGCGCCTGCATTGGCGATTTCTACCTCGCGTGCATAGTCAGTGCGCATCGGGCTGCCGACATTGTTATTCCAGCTCGCCCACATTTCCTTGAGCAATTCGGGATCGCGGTTCGTGCCCATCTCGGCTTCGATGTCTGAACCACCGACCGCGACACCCTTCAGCGTGCCCTTTCCCTTGCCATATTGGGAGGTGAGGCGAGTCGCGAGCGTGTTGAGTTCAACTGCCGCGCCCTGAGTCGTTGGCGCAGGCAGGGTCAGCCCACCGCGGAGCAGGTCAAGCTTGCGCTTGGTGTCATAGGACAGGCTGGGGATCGCCTGATACTTGGCAGCTTCATTTGCGAACCGGACCTGCATTTCAGTGCCCTGCGCGCCGACACGCGCGGCAACGGCATCGGTATCGTCGGTGATATAGGTGGCGTTGATCCAGCTCACCTGCGCATTGAAGATGGTGAAGTCACCCAGTTCCTTTTCGGCCGCGGCAACGAATTTGTCTGCGTCGGCTGCCGACAGAGCGGTTTGGGCCAGTGTAGGTGCGGCGCAGGCAAGCGAGAGTGCAAGCGCAAACACGGATGCAGCGGTCTTCATAAATATAGTTCCTTAGAATTGAAATATTGTTGCGCGGAGATTGGCGAAGCAAACCGGCCCGGTCAAGCTACTGGATACGCACAACCTTGAATTTGTCCTTGCCGAGCATGGCAATCACCGAGTCTGCGCCTGCAAGATGGCCAGCTCCAACCGCCACAAAGATCGTCCCCGGTTTTTCGAGCCGCCTCTTCAGCCAAATTGTCCAGGTCACATTGCGGTCACGGAGCAGGGACTGGGTGAGTTCGGGAGACAGTTTCAATTCGTCGTCAAAGCTCAAGGCAATTGCATTGTCATCGCCGCGGCTCCAGGCAGAAACCATGTCGTTGAATTCTTTTTCGGGATCCATCGCATCATCGACCATGCTCGACAGAAAAGTACGCTGGGCGGCTTCAGGAAGCTTGTCGAAAAAACCCAGTTGCTGTTCGGTGGTCTCAAGCCCTGACACCGGCTTCTTTCCCTTGGCAAAGCTTGCCCTCAATTGCTTTTCGACCCCATATTCGGGGCTGACATCAAGCTCCTTGAGCATGCCGCTTGCCAATGTAATGGCGACCGCCCAGCTTTCAAACTGGTTGAGAGCCGAAGCTGGCATCCCCGTCTTGTCGATGAGCACCTGCAACCCGGCGCGTTTGTCTGCCGGTACACGTTCGAGAACCGGGGGCAGGTTGGGCGAGACGGCAAGGCCAAGAAACGTCTTGGCGGTCTTGTTCGGATCGTTCAGATCCGCAACTTCGAGGACCAGTTCGCGTGAATCGCGCACGGCCCTGTTGAGGATCTGGGTGCGCCATTGATAGTCTTTGCGCAGGACGTGGATCGTCCCGAACAAATAGAT
>JANNLW010000312.1:0-6607 GCA_031397145.1 Sphingomonadales bacterium
GGATGCTCACCACGTGCGGCAAGTTATGGCTCGGAGCATCAATTGAGCGACGACGATATCGCAGGTTTCGCCGTGAAGCTTCAACAAGCACCATTCCGGCAAGGAAGCGCGGAAACGCAAATCATTGGGCTTGATAATGGACTGCGCGTTGTAGCCGACATACTTTACTTTGATGATGGATCAAGCACGGTTGGTGTCCTCCACTACGATGTTGAACCCGGCGAGGCTTGTAAAAGGGCCGGTGGCGTTGTGCGTCTGGAGACTTTTCCCGGTCCTGCCTCAGCAACTCGGAGGCCATATTGCGTTCCAAAAGTTCTTGTAGATCGTAACATCCAAATGGAACCACACGGTTAGGTTTCTAGGGCTCGCAATTGGGTCTTTGGCTGCCCGGCCGCTACGGCGACTTTGTTGTCGCAAGCGGTCGCAACTCCCATTGCCCGCATTCAACCCATCCCGTGAGCATCAGGGATCGGCGAGGCGGGGCCATCCGGCAGCGCGATCAGCTCCTCGCTTGTCGCGCCATTCCTGTAGCGGGCGAGCAGATCTTCGGGATCGATGGTGACGCCCACCGGATTGGCGGCAAAGGCCTCGCTTGCCATGAAGGCCTTGGCGTCCTCGAGTGTCCCGCAATCGACCTGGAGTTCCATGCGGTTCCCGTCCGGGTCCTTGTAGTACATCGAGAGCGTGGTGCCGTGGTGGATGGGCCAGTAGGGCGTGATCCGGGCCGCCTTCAGCCGCGCATAGGTGTCGAGAAGATCGCCGATCCCGGCATAGGTATAGGCGACATGATTAACCCCGATCTCGCCGCGTTCGTCGCTGCCTCCCGGCTTCAGCACATCGAGATTGGCGAAGGCGAAACGGTGATGCTCGTCGTCATAGGTCAGGAATGCGAGCGCAGGATCGCGGTGCACGACGCTGGCTTCGAAGACATTCTCGTACCAGGCGATCATCTCGTCGTAGCGCCGCGTCTGATAGACGACATGCGCGAACTTGACCGGTTTTGCCATAACATCAGCTCTCCCATGGCGACTCGGTTCGAGGCGCTGCCGGCATCCTATTCCCCGGCGGCAAAGGTGCAATGGGGGAAGGCTGCGCTTGCGGGACTGGCGCAAGGCGGGCATGATCGGAGAATGCGTATTTCACCTTTCGGCTCGCGCCTGACCTTTTTCGCCGTCTTCGCGCTGTCGCTCGCCGCCCCGGCCGCTGCCGACACGTTGATCGACAATGTCAACGGCATCACGCTTGACGAAACAGGGAAGGTGGTGCGGTTTAGCGGGCTGGTAATGGCGGATGACGGCAAGGTCGTGCGGCTCGTCACTGCCACTGCACAGCAACCGCTACCGGCCAGAAAGCCCAAAAAGGGCGATCCCGCCCCCTATCGCCCTGACTACCGGATCGACGGCAAGGGTCGCACGATGTTGCCGGGGCTGATTGATGCGCATGGCCATGTTATGGGGCTTGGATTCCAGGCGTTGACGCTCGACCTCACCGGCACGACTTCGCTGGCCGAAGCGCAGGCGAAGATTGCGACCTATGCCAAGGAGCATGGCAATCGCAAATGGATCATCGGGACAGGCTGGAACCAGGAACTTTGGGGGCTGGGCCGCTTCCCGATTGCCGCCGAACTCGATGCTGTCGTGGGAGACAGGCCGGTCTGGCTCGAACGAGTCGATGGCCATTCCGGATGGGCAAACAGCGCGGCAATGGCCGAAGCCGGGGTTACAGTGAAGAGCGTGTCGCCAGTGGGCGGTCGGATTGAAATGGTTGGCGGCAGGCCATCGGGCATTTTCGTCGATGCCGCTATGGATTTGATCGGCAGGGTCGTGCCCCAGCCATTGTCGCGTGAACGTGATCAGGCGCTGGTCAAAGCGCAGGACGCGCTGCTTGCTTTCGGGATTACCGGCATCGCCGATATGGGCACCAGCATCGAAGACTGGAACAGCTTTCGCCGTGCGGGTGATGGCGGCTGGCTTAAGATCCGGATTTTTTCCTATTCGGCCGGGCTTGATCCGATCCTCGTCATCGGTGGCAATGCGCCGACGCCGTGGCTCTATGGAGACCGGCTGAAGATGGGCGGGGTGAAGCTCCTTGCCGATGGCGCGCTCGGTTCGCGCGGGGCGTGGCTCAAGGCTCCCTATAGCGACAGCCCGGCCAATCGCGGACTGCAGTTCTTTGACGATACCAAGCTCAGGAACATCATGAGCCGCGGGGCACTCGACGGATACCAGATTGCGATACATGCGATCGGCGATGCGGCGAATACGCAGGCGCTCGATGCCTTTTCCGAGCTTCAGGCGACGTACACCGGAGACAGGCGCTGGCGGATCGAGCATGCGCAGATCCTTGATCCCGCCGACATTCCCCGCTTTGCCCAGCTTGGCGTGATCGCATCGATGCAGCCGGTTCACCAGACCAGCGACCGGATGATGGCCGAAGCACGCCTGGATCCGGGCCGGCTGAAGGGCGCCTATGTTTGGCGTAGCTTGCAGGTTGCTGGCGCGAAATTGGCTTTCGGATCCGATACGCCAGTCGAGAGCCCCGATCCCTTTGCCGGGCTTGCCGCAGCAATCACTCGCGAGGACGCCAGGGGCGAGCCGTTCGGCGGTTGGCAACCGCAGGAGCGTGTATCGCGCGAAGCTGCACTGGCGGGCTTCACAACTGGCGCGGCCTTTGCCTCTTTTGCGGAGAACAAGGTGGGACGCCTTGCCCCCGGGCTATGGGCCGATTTCATTTTGGTTGACCGCGATCCGTTGCTCGTAACGCCTTCTGAATTGCGCGCAACGAAAGTGATGGAGACGTGGATCGCGGGGCGGAAAGTCTATAGCAAACCCTAGCCGGGCAATGCGACAAGCATGCCCGGCGTAAGGACTTGCGGAAGCTCCCTCGGTTCGGCCGCGCCTTTGGCATACCAAAGGTAAAGCGGCACGCCCGACCGCCCTCGGCTTTCAAGGAAGCGGGTGATGGCCGGATCGCCATTGGTCCAGTCTCCGACCATGACGACGACGCCTGACTTTTCGAATGCCGCCCTTGTCTCCGCCCGGTCGATGGCGGCCTTTTCATTGACCTTGCAGGTCAGGCACCAGTCTGCGGTGAAATAGAGGAAGACCGGCTTGTTCGCAGTACGGAGCGCAACGAGGCGGGGTTCGGAGAAAGGTACGGTCCCGGCGACCGCGCTATGGATTGGTGTCAGTGTGAATAGCAACGGCATGGTGGCGGCGGCCGCAACCGAGACTGCGGCAAAGCCCGAGAGCACCAAAGGCCCCAGTGGTTGGCGCCGTCCGGCAATCCAGCCGAGCAGGGCGACGGTCAGGGTTCCCGCCACTCCGACCTTGAGGCCGGTCACGCCGGTCTGTCGCCATAACAGCCAAAGCAGCGCCACAACGGTCAGTGCCATCGGCACGGCGAGGATGCGCTGGAATGTCGCCATCCACGCGCCGGGTTTGGGCATCATCCGGCGCAACGCGGGGACAAACCCCAACCCCAAAAACGGCAATGCAAGGCCAAGGCCGAGGCCGCCAAAAATCGCGAGCGCAGCGGCCGTCGGTAGAACCAGCGCAGCGCCAAGCGCAGCAGCCATGAATGGCCCGGTGCACGGTGTCGCGACGAAGGCGGCCAGAACACCCGTCCAGAAGGCTCCAACGCTGCCGCCTTTGCCTGCAAGGGCATCGCCGCCGCCAAAGCTGCGAAGGTGGAACAGGCCGACAAGGTTGAGGGAGATCGCCGTCGCCAGCAGGACAAGGAAAAGTATGACGCGCGGGTCCTGCAACTGAAACGCCCAGCCGACTTGCGCCCCACCCGCTCGCAGCGCAAGGAGGCCTCCGCCGAGCGCCAGGCAGGTGGCGATGGCACCGCCTGCATAGGCAAGTGCCTCTCGCCTCGCCTCGCCTTCATCGGTGGCTCCCGCCCGGGCGAGGCTGATCGCCTTGAGGCTGATGACGGGAAAGACGCACGGCATGACGTTGAGGATCAGCCCGCCAAGGATTGCGCCGCCCAGCGCAAGGAACAGCGTAATAAGGCTGGAATCGCCACCGCCCTTCGCGACTGTTCCGGGGTTCGCCGAAATTTCGAGCCCTTCACCATTGCCAATCGAAATCACGCCTTCCAGTGTTTTCGGGCTGACAAAGCCATATCCGGCCTTGCTCGCTTCGATCACCAGCATGTCGCCGCTACGGCTGACTTTTTGCCGGGCGGCGTAGTTCAGGGCATTTTCGCTGGTCGCGTAGAACCAGGAATCGCGCGCAGGGCGGCTGGCAGGATAGGGGATTCCGATCCGGATCATCGGGCCGTCAACCTGGAATTGTGCCTGACTGCCAAGCGGACGCGGCAGCTTCATGCGCCACGCATCGAATCGGGCGCGGTCCACTGGCGTCACGAAACCGTCGCCAATGACAAGATCCAGCGCCAGTTCGTCATGTTCCGGTACGCAGATCTCGTCTGTGCACGCCAAGCGGTCAATCGTCAGCCGGATCGGGAGTGCCGTACCCTTTGCCAGTCTGGCCGGGACGTTGAGCTTTACCAGCAGCGCATGCTCGGCGTTGAAGACATGGTTCATCAAATCAGCAATGATGAGGCGTTCGGGCACCGGATAGCGCGGTGCGCTGACCGTCGCGTCCTTGGGCAAGCGCCAGTCCAGCCTCGCGGACAGGCCCGCATCGCCCGGATTCTGCCAATAGCCATGCCAGCCGGATTCGGGTTGCATGCGGATTGCCAATGTAACCACGCTTCCGGGTGCTGGCGTGCTGGCTTCGGCAACGAGTGAAGCCTTGATATGGTTCTGAGCCAATGCCGGCGTCGCAGACGCCACAATCATGGCGACCAGTGCCATCAGGCTGAGGCGGAGCCAGCGCATCGAAAATCCTTGTTGCATGTTGTGGGGGGCTATAGCCTGTTTCGCTTGAACATGAAGTGGAGTTACAGGTGCAGAAAACCCTATTGGCCAGCGCTGTGCTGGCATTGTCATCGACGGGTGCCGCAGCTCAAGCGCCGCAAAGGCCAAAGCTGATCGTCGCGATCGCAGTCGATCAGCTTTCGTCCGACCTGTTCAACGAATATCGGGCGCGTGTGACGGGCGGGCTCAAGCGCCTGTCGCAAGGCGCGGTCTTCGCGCGTGGTCACCAAAGCCATGCGGCGACCGAAACATGCCCCGGTCATTCGACGATCCTGACGGGTGCGCGCCCGGCGCGCACAGGTATCATCGCCAATGACTGGCAGAATCCCGGGCTCCCGCGTACCGATGCTACCGGCAAGCCAAGCTTTGATGTCTATTGTGCCGAGGATGAAGCCCTGCCGGGCAGCAATTCGGGAAATTATACTGTTTCGCCCAAACATCTGAAAGTACCGACATTGGGAGACCGGATGAAGATCGCCATGCCGGGCACACGGGTCGTTGCGGTCGCCGGCAAGGACCGCGCGGCCGTGATGATGGGAGGCCACAATGCGGATCTAGAAATCTGGTGGGACGGCAAAGCGTTCACAACCTACAAAGCCGGCATAGCCGCGCTTCCTGCTGCGCTTGTGGCCATCAATGCCCGCGCGACCGCATCGGTTGCCAAGCCTGTCGCCTTCAAACTGCCGCCGGCCTGTGCCGGGCTTTCGCGCGATGTCGCAATTTCTCCGAAGATGAAGATCGGCACCTTGCAGATGCGCAAGCCCGGCGACGAGCGCGGCTGGCGCGCGACTCCGACATTCGACCAGATGACCCTTGATGTGGCGCTTGCGGCCCTGGCGGAGATGAAGCTCGGGCGCGGTAAGGGAACGGATGTGCTTGCGGTCAGCTTTTCCGCGACCGACTATGTCGGCCATCGCTTCGGGACCGAGGGTGCCGAGATGTGCACCCAGTTGCTGGCACTCGACGCGACGCTCGGGAGGCTTTTTGCCGCACTCGACAAGGCGAAAATGCCCTATACCGTGGTGCTGACCGCCGACCATGGCGGGCATGATGCCCCCGAACGGAATCGGCAAGATGGATTGCCGGCGGCCGAACGGGCCGATGTGATGCTAATGGCGAGTGCAATGGGCTCTGGAATCGCGAAACAATTCCAGCTTTCGGGCAGTGTTTTGCTTGGTCGGGGGAACTTCGGGGACATGTATCTGTCTCGTGACATTCCTGCCGAAAAACGCCAGCCCGTGCTCGATGCCGCAATTGCCGCCTATCGTGCGCATCCGCAAGTGGCCGCCGTGTTCAGTGCAGCGGACATTGCTGCGGCACCGGCGCCACGGCCGCCGGTCGACGAATGGTCGCTGCTCGATCGCGTCAAGGCGAGTTTCGATCCCGAACGGTCGGGTGATTTCATCGTTGTGCTCAAACCCTTCGTCACGCCGATTCCCGAGGCGCTGGCTGCGTCCGGATTTGTGGCCACTCATGGCTCGCCCTGGGGTTATGATCGCCGGGTGCCGATCCTTTTCTGGCGGAAGGGGATGACGGGTTTCGAGCAGCCCAATGCGGTCGAAACGGTCGATATCATGCCGACGCTGGCGAGCCTGATCGGGCTTGGCGTGCCTGCGAGCGAGATTGACGGACGCTGCCTCGATCAGATCGCCGGGCCAGACAGCAATTGCAACTGAGACTTGTGAAATCCGTTCATCCGGCGAAACTTTATGGTCTGAT
>JANNLW010000325.1:0-10634 GCA_031397145.1 Sphingomonadales bacterium
GCAGCTTTCAACAATGTGATGATTGTTGCTGCCATAAAGATTTTCGATGTGCAGCGTGATCCCCGCACTTTGGGCAAAGCTCTGAAACCAGTGCTCAATCAGTTCGGTATCCCACTCGCCCAGTCGGGACGTTCCGAATTCCGCCTTGAAAACAAGCCATGGCCGGCCGGAAATGTCGAGCGCACATCGCGTCAGTGTTTCATCCATCGGCGCATAGGCCGATCCATATCGCGTGATCCCGCGCTTTTCGCCCAACGCCTGCGCAAGGGCTTCACCAATCGCGATGCCTGTATCTTCGGTTGTATGGTGCTGGTCGATATGGAGATCGCCGACGGCTTTGACAGTCAAATCGATCAGAGAATGCCGGGAAAGTTGTTCAAGCATATGATCAAGAAAGCCGATCCCGGTCGAAACCTCATAAACCCCTGTTCCGTCAAGGTTGAGTTCGACGTCGATCGACGTTTCATTGGTCTTTCGACTGATGGTTCCCGTGCGCATGACGCGCGCTATAACGATCCTTTCCCGCTTCGCAACGTCTTGACCCGGGCCGCCTCAGCGTCCACCACGCGCCAATGACAGAAAGCCCCCCAGACAGCCTGATTCCCTATGACGAAATCGTCCAGGAAGCGCTGCGCGCTGTGGTCGGTCGGGTCTTGACCCAAGTGGCGACCGAAGGTCTGCCCGGTAGCCATCATTTCTATATTACGTTCAAGACCAACGCCCCCAACGTATCGATTCCGCGCAGCCTCATTGAGCGTTTCCCTGATGAGATGACAATTGTCCTCCAGAACAAATATTGGGACCTGAAAGTCTCGGACACTGGCTTCGAGGTCGGGCTTACCTTTAACCAGGTCCCTTCTCATCTTGAAATTCCCTTTGCTGCGGTCACCGCATTTGCCGATCCAGCCGTCGATTTTGCCCTCCAGTTCCAATCCCAGGTCGAAGATGACCCTATTCGTGAACAGGAACCCGCCGAAAATGATCGTCCTGCCGCAGTGCCGTTGGAAGATGGTTCGAACGTTGTGACGGTGGACTTCGGGCGGAAGAAATGACCGCCACCCGAACCGAGACGGACAGTTTCGGAGGGATCAATGTTCCGGCAGAGGTCTATTGGGGCGCCCAGACCCAGCGAAGCATCGCCAATTTTCCATTTGGCGAACGCGAGCGAATGCCGATTGCGATCATTCATGCGCTGGCGCTGGTCAAAAAGGCCGCGGCGCGCGTGAACCGTTCGCACGGGCTGGACGCAAAGGTCGCGGACGCCATCGAAGCCGCCGCCGACGAAGTGATTGCAGGAAAGCTCGACACCCAGTTCCCACTCGTCATCTGGCAAACGGGCTCCGGCACACAGACCAACATGAACGTCAATGAAGTGATCGCTGGCCGCGCCAACGAGATGCTGACGGGAACGCGCGGTGGCAAGTGGCCAGTCCATCCCAATGATCATGTCAACATGAGCCAATCGTCGAACGACAGCTTCCCGACCGCTTTGCATATTGCCGTCGCTATTGAAGCGCGCGAACAGCTTCAGCCCTCGATCGCTGTCCTTCAAACGGCGCTGGACGAGAAGGCCCGAAAATGGGCCGGAATTGTGAAAATCGGCCGTACCCACTTACAGGATGCAACGCCACTGACCCTCGGTCAGGAATTTTCGGTGTATGCCACGCAGCTGGCGAAGGCGAGTGTGCGGGTAACTAGCGGAACGACAGACATTTTTTCACTTGCACAAGGGGGCACAGCGGTTGGCACCGGACTGAACGCACCACCCGGCTTTGGGGCGGATTTCGTGGGTGTGGTCAATGAATTGACCGGGATTATGTTCAGGAGCGATGACAACAAGTTTGAAGCGCTCGCAACGCATGATGCTCTGGTCGAATTGTCCGGCATGCTCAACACGATCGCGGTCTCTCTTACCAAGATCGCGAACGACATCCGCCTTCTTGGCTCCGGCCCGCGCTCGGGCATCGGTGAACTGATATTGCCGGAAAATGAGCCTGGAAGCTCGATCATGCCCGGCAAGGTCAACCCAACCCAGTGCGAGATGCTGTCTATGGTCGCGGCGCAGGTCATCGGCAATCACCAGGCAATCACTGTCGGAGGGATGCAGGGGCATCTCGAACTCAACGTCTTCAAGCCGATGATCGGCGCCAATGTTCTTCGCTCGATCAGCTTGCTCTCGACGGGGATGGCAAGTTTCGCAAAGAACTGCATCGAAGGCCTGCAAGCCAACGAACCTCGAATTGCCGAACTGCTAGATCGCTCGCTGATGCTGGTTACAGCACTTGCTCCGGAGATCGGGTATGACAATGCTGCCAAGGTCGCCAAACACGCGCATGAGCATGGTTTGACGCTAAGGGAAGCCGCATTCGCACTCAGACTCGTCGACGAAGAAACGTTCGACCGGTTCGTGCGGCCTGACAAAATGGTCTAGGCGCAGCCGTTCCCAATTCCGGCACAATCTTCGCCAGTTTCGATTTGTATGGTCGCGTGGTGGATTGAATACTCCCTCGCAAGTTTGCGCTGGATCTCTGCAAGGAACGCATCACCCGGATATCCCCCCGGCATTGCAATGTGAGCGGTCAATGCGACTTCGGTTGTGCTCATGTGCCAGACATGCAGATCATGAACATTCGTTACCCCGGGCGAGTTTCGTAACTCGGCCTCAACCCTGATCAAATCAATATGTGGAGGGACAGCGGCCATCGTCATTGCAAGCGATTGGCGCAGCAGATCCCAAGTGCTCCAGAATATATACGCTACAATTGCAAGGCTGGTCAGTGGATCGATCACCGACATGCCCGTCCACATCACCAGCAGACCCGCCACGACGACTCCTGCCGAAACAGCAGCGTCGGCGAGCATGTGGAGATACGCTCCCCGTATATTGAGATCATCCTGGCGACCGCGAGAAAACATCCATGCGGTGATCCCGTTTATCCCCACCCCCACCAATGCGACCAAGCTGACAATACCGCCTGCTACCGGACTTGGTTCCATTATCTGCTGCACGGCTTCCAATGCGATGGCGCCCAACGCGACCAGGAGGAGGAGTGCATTGAAAAGCGCGGCGAGAATTGTCGAGCCCTTGTAGCCGTACGTAAACCGCTTGTTCGCCGCCCGCTTTGCAAGCATCGTCCCGCCCCATGCCAGTAAAAGCCCGAGGACGTCGGACAGATTGTGTCCGGCATCAGCCAACAGCGCTGTCGAACCTGCAACCAGTCCGAAGGCGACTTCGACAATCACGAATGAGACGTTGAGAATCAGGCCAACCGCGAATGCGCGCCCGAAGCTATGGGGCGCATGATCATGGCCATGATCATGCTGTCCTTCATGAGCCTCATGATTGTGCGCCATTGCCCGTGACTATCGCAGCCCTTGTGGCAGCGCAATCGACCAAAACCAAAATAGGTTCGGCGAACAACCGTCCAGAGATTGCACAAGTTCGAGCCCGCTCGCATAGGGAGACGAACGCAATTCCAGGGATAATCCATAATGACTGAACCGAAATCCGGAATCAACCGGCGCCAGGCGCTGGCAATGACACTTTCTGCGGCCGCTGCATCAGCGATGCCTGCACTGGCAAACGCCGCGGTCAAGACCGCAGCGACAACACCAGCAACGCGATTTTCCGGATTATTGGCCCAGTTTGCCGAGGAGCTACTGAAGCTTTCACCTGCGACCGCGACTTCGCTCGGGCTTGATTCCGGGCCTCACCTCGCGCTCAAGTCGAAATGGGGCGATGGATCCCAGGCGGGTGACGCGAAATGGGCGACGCAAGTCCACACCATGCTCAGGCGCCTGGGAACGGTCAATCGCTCTGCGCTCTTGCCCGTTGACCAGATCCGCTATGACACCATCAAGCATGCCGCAACGATGGGTGTAGAAGGCTTGAAGTGGAAATTTGGTGGGGCGGCAAGCGGTTTCAACGGCGGGACAGCTCCCTATCCTGTTACCCAGCAGGATGGCGCGATCACCCAGATTCCCGAGTTTCTTGATTCACAACATCAAATCAAAAATGCGGCCGATGCCGAGGCCTATGTGGCGCGCGTCGCTGGATTTGCCCGACTGCTCGAAGATGAATCGGCGAAAATCCTCGATCAGGGTGCGATGGGTATTGCCCCTCCTGGTTTCGTCGTCGCCAATGCGCTCGGCCAGCTCAAGGACTATCGCCAGACTCCCGTGGGTGAGCAGAAAATTGTCAATTCGATTGTCGACCGAACCAAGAGAGCCGGCATTGCGGGCAATTGGGGACCACGCGTCTCCAAGCTGGTCGAGACGATGGTCTATCCGGCACTCGAACGACAGATTGCTGCGCTTTCGTTGACTTCAGCGCATCGCAGCGAAGTCGCGGGTGTCCACAAGCTGCCCGATGGCGAGGCCTATTATCAATGGGCACTCAAACTTGGCACGACGACAAATATGCCTGCCTCGGAAATCCATGCCATCGGCCTTGAACAGAACAAGGCCATCCAGTCTCGCATGGACGCAATCCTGAAGGCGCAAGGCATGACCCAGGGCACTGTGGGTGAGCGCGTTCAGGCGCTCAACAATGATCCGCGCCAACTATTTCCCGACACCGATGCCGGCCGCGCCGACCTCATCGCCTATTGCAACGACCGGGTCGCAGCCACTCGCGAACTCTTGCCGAAGGTCTCGCATCTTGGCCTGAAAGCGCCCTTGATTGTGAAGCGCGTCCCAACAGACATTCAGGACGGCGCCTCGCTCGGTTACATGAACTTTGCCGCGCTGGATGGCTCGCGTCCGGCAATCTATTACATCAACCTCAAATCCACGACGCTCTGGCCCAAATACCAGATCCCGACGCTCACGGTGCACGAGGGGGTTCCCGGCCATACTTGGCAGGGTGCCTATCTGGCGGAGCATCATGCCGAAATCCCGCTGATCACATCATTGATGGGTTTCAACGCGTTTATCGAAGGCTGGGCGCTCTATTCGGAACAGCTGATGGATGAAGCGGGGCTATACGCAAATGATCCGTTCGGACAGATTGGCTACCTTCAGGCCCAGCAGTTCCGCGCCTGCCGCCTTGTCGTCGATACCGGTATCCATGCCATGCGCTGGACGCGCGATCAGGCGATCGATTTTCTCGTCAACGAAACCGGCAAGGGCCGCAACGCGATGACGAGCGAGGTTGATCGCTACAGCGTCTCACCGGGTCAGGCCTGTGGATACAAGATGGGCCACAACGAGATCAACAAGCAACGTGAGCGAGCCAAGGCGGCACTCGGCAGCCAGTTCGAGCTGGCGGCCTTCAACGATACGGTGGTCAAGACGGGCGGTGTACCGTTGACAGTGCTTGCGACGGCGATTGACCAATATGTGGCGGGGGCGAGGGGATAGGTTTTGCGTGCCTTTGTGTCTTTGTGTGAGTCGTTCAAACTTCAGTCGCACGCTTTAGACGGCAGGTCTCACACAAAGTCAGGAAGGAATGGTGGTGTCCGTTTTCGACAACATTGCGGTCGTAATTTGCCCATTTTTCGATTCCCGAAAGCGGTCGTTCATTGATCGCCGCGCGATGGCGGCAATCCGTCCGAAGTGAAAAGCAAGAGCACGGATATCATCTCCCCAAAAATGGCACAAAATCTAGGGGTAGAAGCGATCACGGAAACGGTCAACGAATGCTGCGAGCGCCGGATGACCCTCGATCATCGCCTTCATTGGACTAGCAAAAGCGGGATAGCGGATATTGGCAAGTAGGCTGAACACGGTGGCGTCGGCCAGCGATGGCATCGGTCCAAA
Organism: Sphingomonadales bacterium; assembly: GCA_031397145.1. Lineage (GTDB taxonomy): Bacteria > Pseudomonadota > Alphaproteobacteria > Sphingomonadales > Sphingomonadaceae > Aquisediminimonas. The sequence goes on from JANNLW010000325.1 coordinate 5,761, forward strand.
AAACCAGTCCTGATCGCCTAGAATGGATGCCAATGCGCCGATGTCGCGTCGGGCGATCGCTTGAATTTCGTTGTCGCTGTGAAGCCCGATGCCGTGGCCGTTCAGCTGCTTTTTTACCCCGCGCCGAGCCATCGGGGCGATCAACGTGCGGAGCGGAGCCGGGATGTCGCCAAGCACAGAACCCTTCAGGACCGGCCAATTTTCCTCACGCACCCAGCGATCATAAACCATCGCCCAGTAAAGGTTCTCTTCCACCAGCCGCTGAATGGTCACCGCCTGCCCCCGCTGAGCGGGTGCCAGCATGGAATCCGGATCCATACCAAACCGTTCAATTAGATAATCAATGATGAACGCGGAATCGCCAATCTTGCGCCCCTCATGCTCGATCCAGGGCGCCTTCTTCTTTGGCCCAGAAAAGGGCGTGGCGACACTGATCGAGATGTGCGGGATTTCCGTCATCCGCAAGAAGGCATCAAGCTTGAGGCAGAAGGGGCTGACGGAAACCAACCCCCAATCTCCGGGCAGGTGATAGGCGGTGAGATCGGTCACGACTGCTCCTTTCGAGAAAAAGTCTGTGTGTCGTCACGAACGATTGCAACGGCTATCACAAAGTACAATGTCCGTCATTAGAGCGTTCGGCCCAAGCACGGCGTAAATTAGTGGAATGCGGGCCTCGACTTGGGGTTGATGTTGAGCGGCGAGCTTGCGGTGTTGCAAGCGTAGACCATTGTCCGACGCGAGCCGACGGCAGTCTATCGACCCTGCAGTCCAATACATGCCGTTCCGAACCCGACGACAAACCCTCGACCGATATTAAAGTCGGCAAATTGATCGGTGATCGTCTATTCAACGAGCATGAGGTTCCAAAGGCCCCAAAAACTAAGTGCAACAAGAGTTACTAAAAGCCCTGCAAATTTCAACCGAATAACCTTGTCGTATTCCAAACTCTTTGCCCCGCATTGGTGTTGACGACCCACTTGCCAAGGAATGATTACAATTTCTGGACGTATTCATCGTTGATTGCCTTTTAACCGCGATCAACGTCCGCTTTTCCCAGATTCTCGCCCAAAAGCGGACTGTCGCCCAACCAAAACATTGCGGTCGTTCACTCCCAAAGTTTTCGCCGACAGCGGCTTCTAAATCCCAGCCTGCCAGACCTTTATCGCCTCGCTCGGCGCCACCAGCATCAGAACGTTGAGCGTCAGATTGTCGCGGATCATGGCGAGCGTAAACAACTCGAAGGCGATCGCGATGGCAACGGTCGCCTTCCAAGGCAATCGGCTCGCGACGAAAAACCCGATGATCATCATCCCGCCATCGCTCAGCGAATTGAGGATCGAATCGCCTGAATAGCCGACCGCCATTGTCGCGGCGCGATAGCGGTCAATCATGGCTGGCGAGTTTTCCGCAACTTCCCAGGCGAGTTCAAGAACCGACGCAATCATGAGACGGACGCCCAATGGTTGCCTGCGTAGCAACCATGTTCCGCCGGCATAAAACAGGAAGCCGTGGATCACATGACTGAAGCTGTACCAGTCCGAAAGGTGCTGGCTGTTGCCAGGGCCATTCACCACACCTTCCCAAAGCTTAACATATCCGCACGCGCAGATTGGTGGTCGTTGCATCGCGAGCAGGATCGCGGTCGCAGCAGCAAATATCAGGATCGTTCCGATCCAGTAGCGGCGATCAATGCCTGCCATGCCTTCTCTCCTGTTCACCACGCCAACTTGCCTTGTATCCGCTTATCCTTAAGACTCTGGGAAATAGAGGCAATACTGAAGCACGGAGGCTCTCATGAATGCCAGTGTAAATGTCCGGCCATTCACGATCATTGTGTCCCTTTTACTGGCTTCGTGTGGCGGCGGTAGCGCGCCAACCCAACAGGCCAACCGCGCGCCAACCTTCACGTCTTCCGGCACAGTAAGCGTTGCAGAGAATAGCGGCGGAACAATATACACCGCTCAGGCCAGCGATGCCGACAACAACCCACTTACATTCTCGATTGCGGGCGGAGCCGATACCGCGCGCTTTTCGATGACCGCAGGTGGCGCGCTTTCCTTTGTCACGCCGCCCGATTTCGAAGCCCCGACAGATGCGGACGGCAATAATGTCTATCTTGTTCAATTGTCGGTTTCGGATGGCCAGGCCAGTGCCACGCTCGCTCTTTCCGTCACCGTTACAGACCGGACGGATGGCGGTTTTCGCGTACGGCGCGTCGCGACGGGGTTTTCCTCACCGCTCTACCTGACGGCGGTGCCCGATAATTCGGGGCGGGTGTTTGTTGTCCAGCAAGGCGGTCAGATCCGCATTCTCAACCCTGCGACAGGAACGACCGGCGCAACGCCTTTTCTGGATATTGCGGGCACGATTTCGTCCGGCGGGGAACGAGGCCTGCTTGGCTTCGTTCTGGCGCCAGATTTTGCCACCAGCGGATCATTCTATGTCTATGTGACCAACCCTGCGGGAAACACCGAACTCCGTCGCTACCAGACGATGTCGGGCAATCGCGACGTTGGCGATCCCGCCAGCGGAAACGTGATCCTCACCAAAGCCCAGCCCTTTGCCAATCACAATGGCGGCTGGATCGATTTTGGTGCCGATGGTTTCCTCTATATCGCCAGCGGTGACGGAGGCGGCGGCGGCGATCCGCAGAATAACGGGCAGAATACCAATGTCCTGCTCGGCAAGCTGTTGCGGATTGACGTCGCCTCCGATGCGTTCCCGAACGACCCAAACCGCGACTATGCCATTCCCCCCGGCAACCCGTTTGCCAGCAGCGGCGGCTCCCCGGAAATCTGGGCCTATGGTTTGCGCAACCCGTTCCGGAACAGCTTCGATCGGGTGACGGGCAACCTCTATCTCGGCGATGTCGGGCAGAATGCGATTGAGGAAATCGACTTGCTACCCTCCGGTCAGGGCGGCCTGAACTTCGGCTGGTCGCGGCTCGAAGGCACGCAGACATTCAATGGCACGCCTCCCCCGAATGCGACACCGCCCGTTGCGGAATATTCGCATGGGAGTGGGCCAGTGCAAGGAAATTCGGTGACTGGTGGTTATGTCTATCGTGGCCCGGTCGAATCTCTGCAAGGCCAATATATCTTTGGCGATTTCATTGCCGGTGCATTGTGGAGCATCCCGGCTGCCAGCCTGATACAAGGCCAGACCTTTTCGTCGAACCGCTTTACGATCCGTACGGCCGAGTTTGTACCCACTGCTGGCGCCATTACCAACATCGCGAGTTTCGGGGTCGATCAGACAAACAATCTCTATATTGTCGATTATGACGGGGAGATATTCGTGATCGAACCGGCCTGAGGCAATTGACGACCGAGGCGTCGCAGGCCAAGAGCGGCCATGGCCGGATCCACTCCCTTCAAACGCCGTGGCGTGCTTTTCATTCTCTCCTCGCCGTCAGGCGCAGGCAAGTCGACTATCGCGCGCAAGCTGCTCGCTTCGGATGACAATCTGGCAATGTCGGTCTCGGCAACGACCCGGCCGATACGGTCTGGCGAGGCTGACGGAGTCGACTATCATTTTGTCAGTCTGAATCGCTTTCGCGAAATGGTTGCGGCGGGCGACTTTCTTGAATGGGCACATGTCTTCGGACATCGCTATGGCACGCCGCATGCGCCGGTAGAAAAGGCCTTGTCCGACGGGCGCGATGTCCTGTTCGACATTGACTGGCAGGGTGCGCAGCAATTGTTTCAGCAAGCCGGCGGGGATGTCGTTCGTGTTTTCATCTTCCCGCCGTCACTTACGGAACTTGAACGGCGACTGCGCACGCGCGGCACGGATTCCGACGCGGTGGTCAATGCGCGTATGGAGCGTGCGACTTCAGAAATCAGCCATTGGGATGGGTATGAATATGTACTGGTCAACGATGATGCAGAGGCATGCTTTCAGTCAGTGAAGACAATCCTCGATGCTGAACGGCTCAAGCGCAGTCGGCAGACCAGTCTCATCGGCTTTGTCCGCGGCCTCACCAAGCAGGGTTGACGTCTCACAGGTTCGGCTTAGCCTCCTCGCACTATCTGGGGGGGAATGACATGTTCAAGCTGGCCATCGGATCGTTTGCTTCTGCCGTTGCGATGTTTGTCGCTGGCTTTCTCTACTTTGCCGGGACAATCGCGATGATCGGATATTCCACCGCGAACGAGGCGCAAAGCGCTGCTGTCCAGACAGCGCTTGCTGCCAATCTTTCGCAGACCGGAACCTATATGATTCCCGATCCGTCGACCCAGTCGGGCACCATACTTTATGGCAAAGGGCCCGTCGCTACCGTGCACTACAACACCATGGGTTTCTCGCTCGAAAGCATGGATGGGATGGCGTGGGGCTTCGCCCTCTATCTTGGAGCTGCGATCCTGATGGCGGGCGGGCTTTCACATGTCCCCGATTTTCGAGGGCGGATGGTGGTGGTGGCCTGTTTTGCAATCGCAGCGTCTTCGCTCACCATCCTGACCGACCCAATCTTCCTGCATCAGGATTGGGCCAATGCAATCTTCAGCTTTGTCGGATCGGTGCTGATCCTGTGCATCGGAGGATTGGTGCTTGCCCGCTGGTTCCTGCCATCAATCGTGCAAGAGGCGCAAAAAATCGCAAGCAGCTAGGAAGTCAGCACGATGGGCGGCGCGCTGGTCGAGCGCGAAATCGTCTTCGCCCCACTGTTCAGCCTGCCAGAGTTCATCAAGATGGGCGGCATCGAATGCGATATCTGGCGTGATTGCCCCTTCCGCGACGGCAAGCGCGATGATGAGTGAACCCGAAATGGTCACGATCGATGAAAGGGCGGCGAGTTCGAATGCCTCATAGGCGCTGATTGCCGCCCTCAAACGCGATAAGGTCTCATCAGGCTGCGCTTGATGCATGATCCC
>JANNLW010000344.1:0-8650 GCA_031397145.1 Sphingomonadales bacterium
CAAAGCACACCAACTAACACACCCGGAGCTTTTACCTCGATCAGGATTGGTGCACGCCCACCGACAAGAGCCAGAATTTCAGGAAGCCGCGGAATCGACTCGTTCGTGCCCTTCAGGAGGATGCGGTCGAGCTCAGACCCGGATCTGTCAGCAAAATTGCCGCTTTCGCCAGTAAGACGTTCGAGCGTGGCATCATGGAAGACAAAGGCTTCGCCATCTCGAGCCGCCTGGACATCAAGCTCGATGCCATGGCCGAGCGCAACGGCTCCGCTGAACGCGACCCGGCCATTTTCTATGACCCCGTCACCATGGAGTCCGCGATGAGCAAAAGGCTGACGCGCCAGAAACTCGACGCGTTTTGCCAGCGGCGGCGGTGCGATCAGCGAATCAAGTGCGCTTAACAGCGACAATCGCATCTACTTCCACCGCGACGCCCATCGGCAATGTCGGCACGCCAACGGCGGCCCGGGCGTGTTTGCCAGCCTCGCCAAATATTTCGACCATCAGTTCGGAGGCACCGTTGCCGACCTTGGGCTGATCGGTGAAGCGCGGATCGGAATTGACAAATATGTTGAGCTTGACCACCCGCTCCACCCGATCAAGTGATCCGAGAGCCGCCCTGATCTGCGCCAGAATCATCAATCCGCAGGCGCGGGCAGCCTGGGCGCCATACGCAAGGTCACGGTCCTCCCCAAGGCGTCCGATCATCAATTCGCCGTTCTGGAACGAGACCTGTCCGGAAACATAAAGCATTCCATTTGATTCCACAGCGGGCACATAGGCAGCCACAGGTGCCGCCGGCATCGGCAGGACGATGCCGAGTTCGAAGAGCCGGGCATCCACGCTTGAGGGCAGTGGATCTGGATTCATCTTGAGTGGCGTTGGCTTGGCATCAGTCACAGCGGAACTCCTTGAAAGCGGTCAATAATCCAGCTTGTTGCACTATGCCAGTCATCGATGCGGCCATGTGCCGCCTTTGGCGTCTTGATAAAGGGCTGGAGCCGCGGTTCGCCCACCATGTGAAGCCGCCAGACATCGGGCGCATGTTCGGCAACCGAGATGTGCTGATGGGCAAGGTCATCGACAAAAACCGTTACGCTGGGGGCATAATCGGCAACAATCCGCGCCAGCGGCTCGCCCTTTCCGCCCTGATTCGTGAAAACGGGAAAGTTGATCCCGACGTCGCGCAACTGTTCGGCGCGAGACTCGCGGAAATCGTCGGTCAAATTGGTCAGGATAACGACATCGCCATGCGTGGCCAGTGCGTTAATGCCTTCAACAGCGCCGGTAATCGCATTTTGTCGGGGCATCTCGCTCCTGAAAAAATCCTGCAGCAAGGGCCAGATATTCGGCCCAGGAACAAGCTCTCCGGTCGCCTTGTGGCGCAGGGCATTGGCAAAGTCGCCAAGATCGAGATCGAAATGGATATGATGCGCTTCATCAAGCCAGTCCGCGAACGGAACGACCATGTGGAGCAAAACCTCATCGCAATCGGTAACAAGGAGCGGCCGACTCATCGGAATCCCTCCGCGCGGACAAGGCGCTCCGGCCGCACGCCCAGTGCATCTGCGCAGGCGACGAGATCGGGCTCGTGCGCTTCCAGAAACGAGAAAATAGCCTGATGGAGCATCGGATCGTGGATTCGGGAGCGGAGCCCTGCAACATCCAGCCCGGTCAAGGCAAGCAACCGTTCGGCCCGGCCGCTGTCAGAAAGGATCCAGGTCAGCGCAGAGAGCGCCAACGCCATATCATCATCGGGGTTTGTCTCTGCCTTGAGCATCGCCTAGAGGTTCGTTCCGGGAAAATCGTTAGGAATGTTGGCGTGGCAAAAAGGGTGCTCGTTGTCGAGGACAATGAACTCAATCTCAAACTCTTTTGCGATTTATTGCGCGCCCATGATTATGAAACCGAAGGTGTGAGGGACGCGCGCGAGGCGATCAATCGTGCAACCCTGTTCGCGCCAGACATCATCATCATGGATATCCAGATGCCGCATATCAGCGGACTCGAGCTGATCGAGGCGATCCGCCGTGACGTGATCCTGCGGCGCATTCCGGTCATGGCGGTCACTGCCTATGCAGGCAAGGGGGATGAAGACAGGATTCGCGAGGCTGGGGCCGATGCCTATGTGGCAAAGCCGATTTCTCTGATGAAGTTCATCGGGGTGGTGAAGGATCTGGCGGCCCTCGCCGATTCGCGCGCGCTGGTTTGAAGCAAGGCGAGGTAATGGAAAAATTCGACAGCATTGCGTCCGGCTTGATCTGGGGTTTTGATTTTGGCGCAGTTGGCTCGTCGCATCCAGTGCACGATCCCGGCGCAACTTTGGGCGCGGGTGAGCCGGGGGTCTTTCGTTGGCTTCATGTCAATCTGGCAGATCAATGGGCGATTCGCTGGATAAATGGAGCCATTGGGCTTTCCGAGGCGGCGCGCGCCCTGCTGCAATCGACGGACCGGCATCCACGTGCGCTGGTTGTGGACGGACAGCTTGCGGGCCTTATCCCCGATTTCGAGCGGGACTTCGACGATCATGTGCTTGCCCGAACCGGAGCACTCTATTTCGTGCTGACGAACCAACTGATGATTACGGGGCGCACGCATCCGCTTTGCGCCGCCGACATGGTTCACCGCCGGATCCGCGGAGGCGCGCATCCGTGCAGCCCGGCAGCCGCGCTCGATCTACTGATTTCGTCCGTTGCGGAAGTGTGCGGCGGGGTTGCCAAGGAACTCAACGCCACCGTGCAGGCAAGCGAGGATGCGTTGCTCAACGATGGCCGCATTCCCGACGGGCGGGGCTTGTTGAAAGTGCGGCGGCGGTCGGTCCAGCTTCATCGCCAGCTGAATGGCCTGAGAGGCATACTGACTCGACTCGAAGCGGATGACGACCTGCCCGATGGCCTCGAGCCCGCCATCGCCCGGCAATCACAGCGTATCGCCGCACTGGATAGTGATGTAATGGTGCTGCAGGCCAATCTTCGCCAACTCCGCGATGAACTGGACGTGCAGACGGCAAATCGAACCAACCAGAACCTTTATGTCCTGTCGATGCTGACCGCACTCTTGATGCCCGCGACGCTGGTAACAGGCTTTTTCGGGATGAACACGGGCAATATGCTCTGGCAGGACGATCAAGGCGGCACGCTCAAGGCACTGCTTGTCGCCCTGATTTCCGCCACTGCAGTTTATCTCTGGCTCCGCTCGCGCGGCTTTTTCCGGAATTGACTCTGGGTTAACGCCAGAGCGTTACTTGATCTTCGTTTCCTTGAACTCGACATGCTTGCGCACGACGGGATCATATTTCTTGAACGAGAGCTTCTCGGTCTGGGTGCGCGGATTTTTCTTGGTGACATAGAAAAAGCCGGTGTCCGCCGTGCTGGCGAGCTTGATCTTGACGGTGGTTGGCTTGGCCATGACCTGAAAACCTTCTGGACTGATTGCTGGCCGCACTGACGCGCGGAAAGCGGGCGCATTAGATTCGCTGGCCAAAATGTCAAGCATTACCGGGAAGGTGGGGGGTTTCTGTTGCCCGGCACCCCCCGGCCGCTGGTGTCTGATTCTGTTGCCCGGTTCAGCCCGACCGCGTTATGTTGGTTAACCTTAGGCCGTTAAGCCTTGGGGTTAAGCAGCAATAGCAAGTGCTTCGTTATCGTTTGCACTTATGAGTTTGAACCATTTCACGGCTTATTCATGCCGGGCAAAAACACCGCTTTTCAACACACGTCGATCCTAGTTCGGCCCCATCAGGACGCCCGCTTGCGCGAGGGTTATGGTGGAGCCGCCGGGTACCGCCCCCGGGTCCGCTGCATCTATTGCACGGCATCATTTATCGCCATAGCCGGGCGAACCCGACAAGCCCAATATAGCGATGGAATTCTGAATGTTAAGTGCATGGCATTCATGTGCGAGGGGTTGTTTTAATCTCCACTAAACGTTAGGGTGTTTAACATGCTCACTCAGCGATCGCGTTACGGTCTCAGGGCCATGCTTCTTCTGGCTCGGGAGCCTCAGGGGCATCACCCGGTGCCGATGAGCAAGATCGCAACGCAGGCCAGCGTTCCACGCAAATTCCTCGAAATCATCCTGACCGAACTCAAGGCGGCCAACCTTGTTGTTTCGACACGTGGCAAACAGGGGGGCTTTGCGCTGGCGCGTCCAGCGCACCTGATTTCGCTTGGAGATATTATCCGCGTGATTGAGGGGCCTTTGGCACTTGTGCCGTGTGTCAGTCGCACAGCCTACAAGAAGTGCAAGGATTGTCGCGACGAGGAAACGTGCGAAATCAGGCGCGCAATGCTGATCGTGCGTGACGATACCGCGCGTATTCTCGACGGCACAAGTCTTGCCGCTGCCGTGTCTGACGAACAGGCAGCGGCTTAGGACCTAGTTTTTCTTCACGGAATCCCTGATTTCGCGCAGCAACAGCACATCTTCGGGCGTGCCCGCGGTCTCGTCGCGCTTCATCATCTTGTTGGCGCTGCGCACGATCATGAAGATCACGAACGCCAGGATCAGGAAATTGATCATCGCGGTGATGAAATTGCCATAAGCGAAAACGCCGATGTTTGCCGCCTTGGCGTCAGCAAGCGTGGCGATTGCCTTACCCGCCGGATCGCCCAACAGGACGAATTTATTGGAAAAATCGACCCCGCCCCCGGTCGCAAGCCCGATCAACGGCATCAGAATATCGTCAGTGAACGAGGAAATGATTTTTCCAAAGGCAGCACCGATCAGGACGCCGACGGCAAGATCAAGGACATTGCCCTTGTTCACAAAGGCCTTGAATTCACTCCACATTTTCAAATTCCTCCCAACTTATACTGACGAAGAACGCCAAACTGGCACAAAACGGTGCGATTGCAAGCATATTGCAGGGCGGCCTATGGCTCCCTATCTTTGTACTGAAAGTCTGTCCTTGGGAGAGTGACTGTGATCAAGCCGAATCGCCTTTGTGCCATAATGACCGTGCCTGTGCTCGCGCTTTTGTTGAGCGCATGCGGGGTCAACAGCGTTCCGACCGCTGAAGAAAACGCCAAGGCCAAATGGGCCAATGTGCAAGCCGATTACCAGCGGCGCGCGGACCTGATCCCCAATCTGGTTGAAACGGTAAAAGGCTATGCCAAGCAGGAATCGACCGTGCTGACCGAAGTGACCGAGGCGCGCGCCAAGGCAACATCGATCCAGGTGAATGCATCAGACCTTTCCGATCCGGCAAAGGTTAAGCAGTTCCAGGACGCGCAGGCGCAGGTTTCGGGTTCGCTCGGGCGCCTGTTGGCTACGGTCGAGGCCTATCCGGATCTCAAATCCAACCAGAATTTCCTTGCGCTCCAGTCGCAGTTGGAAGGGACGGAGAACCGGATCAATGTCTCGATCAAGGACTACAATACTTCGGTCCAGGCGTATAACACGACGATCCGGACGTTTCCTGACGCGATAGGAGCGAAGATCTTCTACGGTGCCAAGCCAATGACGACCTATCAGGCGACCGCACCGAACGCGGACCGTGCGCCAATTGTCAAGTTCTGATCAACCCCGCCCATCAGGGGAGAGACTAAGATGAGGTGGCTAGCCACCGTCCTGCTCATGGTCGCGAGCGTTGCCCAAGCCCAAACCTTCCCGCCACTGACGGGTCGGGTGGTCGATGCCGCGAACATTATCCCCGACGATCAGGAGGCCGTGCTGACAGCGAAGCTGGATGCGCTCGAAAAGGAAAGTTCGCGCCAATTGGTTGTTGCGACCGTCCCTAGTCTCGAAGGCTATGACATTTCCGATTATGGATACCGGCTCGGCCGGGCTTGGGGAATCGGGCAGAAAGACCAGAATAACGGCTCGATCCTGTTGGTTGCCCCCAATGACCGCAAGGTCAGGATCGAGGTTGGTTACGGACTCGAGCCCATCCTGACCGATGCTTTTTCAAGCGTTGTCATCAACACGCAGATTGTGCCTTCCTTCAAGGCCGGCGATTTTCCCGGCGGGATTAGCGCCGGTACTGATGCAATCATCACCCAATTGAAGCTTCCGCCCGACGAGGCTGCGAAATACGCTGGCCAACTGGCGTCGCAATCGGTGAAAAGCAATCAGGGTGATTCGATCAGCGCCGCGATCTTCTGGCTGTTCATCTTTTTCTTCTTCATCCTGCCGTTGCTCCGTTCCATTTTTGGCAAAGGTCGCGGGCGGCGGCTTGGCTCTGGTCCGGTGATCATCTGGGGCGGCGGTTCGGGCGGTGGTGGCTGGGGCGGCGGAAGCTCTGGCGGGTTCGGCGGTGGCGGAGGCTTTTCCGGCGGCGGCGGTTCATTCGGGGGCGGCGGCGCCTCCGGGGGATGGTGATGGCGAGATTGGCGATGATGACCGAAGCCGATCACCAGCGGGTGAGCAAGGCCGTGCACGCTGCCGAAGGGAATACGGCAGGCGAAATCGTGACGATCGTTGCCGATGCATCCGATCGCTATCGCGATATCGCCTTGTGGTGGTCGGTCAGCGTTGGGGTGCTAGCGCTTGCCGCACTCGCCGCGTTTCCCGATTTCTATTTCCGTGTCGTCGGCTGGCTATCGAACGGCTGGGCTACCGAATGGACGCTTGCCGAAGCCTTCGAGCTGGCGCTTGCGGTTTTTGTCCTCAAATTTCTGGCAATGCGGCTGATCCTCCAGTGGATGCCCTTGCGGATTTTTTTGACCCCATCCATCGTCAAGGCGGAACGCGTGCGAAGGCGGGCGATCCGCTACTTCAAGGTTGGCGCCGAACGGCGGACCTCAGGTCGGACCGGCGTCCTGATCTATTTGTCGATGGCTGAGCATAAGGCTGAAATCGTGGCCGACGAAGCGATCCATGCGAAGGTTGCGCCTGAAATCTGGGGCGAAGCAATGGCGAAGCTGGTTGCCGAAGTCCGCGAAGGGCGAATCGCCGATGGCATGATCGCTGCGATTGGAGATGTCGGAGCGATACTGGGAGCAAATTTTCCGCGCGAGTCCGACGACAAAAACGAATTGCCGGACCGGTTGATCGAACTGTGAGTGATAGCGAGAACGAAGAAATTGTCTGGCAAGGTCGCTTCATCACCGCCAAGACACGCGGGAAATGGGAGTATGTCTCCCGTGCGCGTGGCATCAAGGCAGCGGTCATCCTGGCAATAGACAATGGCCATGTTCTGCTGGTGGAGCAATTTCGCGTACCGCTGGGGGCAAACTGTCTTGAACTGCCTGCCGGCCTTGTCGGGGATGAGAACGAAGGTGAGCGCCTTGAGGCCGCAGCTGCGCGTGAACTTGAGGAAGAAACAGGCTATCGTGCAGACCGGATCGAAAGGGTCGGCGAATTTTATTCATCGCCCGGCATGGTCAGCGAGAGCTTCTTCTTTGTGCGCGCACTTGGGCTGGAAAAAGTGGGGGAAGGCGGCGGGGTCGATGGGGAAAATATCATTGTTCACCGCATTCCACTCAACGACATGTCAGATTTTATCGCGAAAAAGCGATGCGAAGGCTGCGTGATGGATGCAAAGCTGCTGACCCTTCTGGGCGGCCAGCTTATCTGAAATTGTCTGCGTAGGCCTGGAGTTTCAGGACCTTCCTGGGCGCAGGAACGATGTTTGCGATAAGCCTCTTTGCATCGGCATAGGCTTTCGCAGCCTCGAGCGTCGGAAACGTCAGAAGCAATTGTCGGCGTGTGTCCGCACTACCGGCCCAGCCCATCAGGGGGTCCGCGCGTTGGGCATCGCTGGGCTCGTATTCGAGAATCCAGCTGTCGGTGCCGTGGCGGCCTGACTGCATGGCGTTCTTTGGCTTCTGGTAGATGCGGACATGGGTCATGCGGTGTTCTTTCCCTCAATCATCGAGTTCGATCAAGCGCCTTCTTGGTTCTAAGGCTTGCAATGGCAGTGGCCGGATCCTCGGGCCAATTGTGCCGCGGATAACGGCCCCGCATCTCTTTGGCGACATCGGCCCAGCTACCGCGCCAGAAGCCGGGCAGGTTGCGCGTCGTCTGGATCGGGCGCCCGGCGGGCGACGTAAGCGACAGGATCAGCGGGGTCTTGTCCGGTCCAATTGTCGGGTGGTCGGCACACCCGAAAAGGGCCTGGACCCGCAAGGTAACCGTCGGCCCCACCTCGGCAGCATAGTCAATGGTGTGTGACGAGCCCGCCGGAGCTTTGAAATGTGCCGGAGCATGGCGGTCAAGCGCGCGCTGCCCATCCCATCCCAACACGGCCAAAAGCGCGGAATGGAGGGCATCGGCACCAATGTCTGACAAGCGTCTTTTTGCCACCAGCAAAGGCAGAAGCCATTGATCGAGCGTCGCGAGAAGGGCCTCGTCGTCCAATGCCGTCAATCCGGCCCAGCGCGCGCGCTGGCGCAGGTCTCTGGCCGATTGGGGCCATTCTATCATGCCAAGGCCATGTTCCTGGACGCCTCCGGCTAACGCGGCGATAATGTCTTCGGCGCTGGCCTGTGCATTGTCGGACTTTGAAAGGGTGATTGCCCCTAGCCTTTTTCCGCTGGTCGTCCGGACGCTTCCGGTGCCCGGATCGAAACCGATACTGACTCCGCTTCCAATCCTGTCCGCGAAAAGAACTTCGACCTGCGCGCTTTCGATCGCCACTGCTGATAGAATGCGCGCACCCGAAGCCGCACCCTGAATGTCGGCAACCGCAAGCCATTCGTTGCGCGCA
>JANNLW010000358.1:0-1357 GCA_031397145.1 Sphingomonadales bacterium
GTCATCCGGTGCATCCAGACGGCCCCGGCTTCTTCGTTGAAATGTTCGACAGATCCACCGGGATGGCTGATTTCATAGGGGCTCATCGCAGCATCGCCGACGAATACAGCCTTGTAATCATGAGGGAATTTGTGGAGGACGTCCCATGTGGGGGTGCGTTCCGAAAAGCGCCGGCGATTATCCTTCCACACGCCTTCGTAAAGGCAATTGTGGAAATAGAAGAATTCGAGATTCTTGAATTCGCTGGTCGCGGCGCTGAACAATTCTTCGCACAGCTTGATATGGGGGTCCATCGACCCGCCGACATCAAGAAATAGCAGCAATTTGACTGCGTTGCGCCGTTCGGCACGCATCTGGATATCGAGCCAGCCCTTGCGCGCGGTACCGTCAATCGTGCCGCCGATATCGAGTTCATCGAACGCGCCCTCGCGGGCGAACTTGCGCAGGCGCCGAAGCGCGATCTTGATATTGCGGGTGCCGAGTTCCTTGGTGTTATCGAGATTGGCGAACTCTCGCTTGTCCCAGACTTTCACCGCGCGCTTGTGCGTTGATTCGCCGCCGATGCGGACGCCTTCGGGGTTGTAGCCCGAATTGCCATAGGGGGAGGTGCCGCCGGTTCCGACCCATTTGCTCCCGCCCTCATGGCGTTTCTGCTGTTCTTCGAGACGCTTCTTGAGCGTCTCCATAATCTCTTCCCACGATCCGAGTGCCTTGATCGCTTCCATTTCTTCAGCCGACAGGTATTTTTCGGCAATGGCCTTCAGCCATTCCTCGGGGATATCGGCATTCTGTTCGCCATAGGAAGTGATGATTCCCTTGAAGACCTTGCCAAACACCTGGTCGAAGCGGTCGAGCAGCCCTTCATCCTTCACGAAGATGGCGCGCGTCAGGTAGTAGAATTCCTCGGGATCGCGTTCGATCACCTCCTTGTCGAGCGCTTCGAGGAGGATCAGATGTTCCTTCATGCTGGCAGAAATGCCAGCCGCACGAAGTTCGTCGAGGAAGTTGAAGAACATTACCCCTGTTGCCGCCGCGACATGAAGGCCAGCCGTTCGAACAGCATTACGTCCTGCTCATTCTTGAGCAGAGCGCCGTGGAGCGGCGGGATTGCCTTGGACGGATCGCGCGACTGGAGGACGTCCAGCGGCATGTCCTCCGCAAGGAGCAATTTCAGCCAATCAAGCAATTCGCTGGTGGAGGGTTTCTTCTTCAGGCCCGGCACTTCGCGGACTTCGTAAAACACGTCCATTGCCTTCGAAACGAGAATCTTCTGGATGCCCGGAAAGTGAACGTCGATAATGGCTTGCATCGTATTCCTGTCAGGGAATTTGATGTAATGGAAGAAGCAGCGGCGCAG
>JANNLW010000370.1:0-7758 GCA_031397145.1 Sphingomonadales bacterium
CGAAATAGAAGAGGCTGTACTCGCCTTCATCGGCAATTGCTGGAATGAGGGGTTGTATCAACATTTCAGCGCCAATCGCATCGCCGGGAATTGAACCGCCCGGGCTGAGCCGATATGTCCCTTCAGCGCCGCCGGAGATGGCTGGCTTCACGACTAGTAATCCGGAACCGAACGCTGAGCAGGCGGCCTCGATATCCGCAGTTCCAAGCGAAGGGGCTACGAGAGTTGGAACGATCGCAATGCCGCTCGCCTCAAGGTCCAGCAAATAGGACTTGTTGGTATTCCAGCGGAGCGTCTCAAGGCAGTTGGCGAAGGGCAAACCCTTCCATGCTTCGAGCAGGGCATACCAACGCTCAGGCTCACGCTGATAGCCCCAGGCGAGCAACGGCAGAATGAGATCAAAGCCCGTAAGGTCTCCCGGGTCGCTCCAGATTCGAAGTTCGAGTGTATCGCCGAACAAGCGGGAGTAATCGGCTGCGGGTGTCTCCCATCCGATATAGTAGCCGTCTGCGGGCCTGAGGATCGCAATACGCACCGGTCAATTCGCTTCTGTCGAGATTTCAGGGCCAGATTTTGCAACAGCTGCGGCAAAGCGGCCATAGCCCCAGCCAATTCCGATCAATGCTGCACCCAAACCAAGGAACGAAAGAACGCGGAGTAGTCCTTCGAGCGCCGATGCGTCGACGAGAAAGACTTTGAACGTCGTCAGGGTCAGCACCGCAAGGCCCGCAACGCGCAACCAGCCTGCGTCGCTTCTTAATCCGCGCCACAGCCAGAGAATGGAAAGGAGCAGGAAGGCGGCGGAGTAGCTGTAGTGCTCTGCCCGGAAAATCTCATGTGCATCAAGCAGCGTACCGTGGAAGGCCTGGCGCACAAGGATCATGATAGTGACCATCATCAGAAAGAGCGATCCAAGTCTCAATGGAAGTTCAAGGCGAGCGATGTTGAGGCGTGGCGCGGCAAGCCATAGCCAGAGAGCTGCCAGCCCTGCATGAAGTGTGGCTGCGTTGAGGAGTGGAATATTGCCCACTTTTTGTGAAACGATAAGCGGGTTGAGCAAAAGCGCGTCGAACCACACAATCCGAAACAGCCCCAACCCCAACGGCAGCAACGCCCAGCGCCTTAGGGCATCCGGTGCACGCCAAAGGAAAAGCAAGGCCGCACCGAGCAAGGCCTGTGTCAGGATCGCGCGCTCAACGAAGCCATAGACAATGAATTGAAGGTTTGTCGCGATCGCCAGAGGCTGTTTTGCAATCCCATAGAGCACCGCTGCAGCAAGGACACTTACCCCAATCCAGCCAAACATTCGAAATTCGTGCGCCAGTCGGGTGCGACATAGCCACAGGCCGCTTGCAAGTATCGCTGCGGGCAAGGCCAGACGAACCAGCGACGAAAGAACGGTTGGCAAGAGCTGGAAATGCAGGCGCATTCCGAAGCCCGATTGAACGATGATGCGGGCGAAGGGCTCAATTGGGAAAAGCAGGAAGAGACCAAGCGCCGCGAGCAAGCCAGTATGGACTCGCCGCGGGAAAACACCCGTGTTTGGTAAAAGGATGCTTGCAGTAGTCACCAGCGCGAGAACGGCCGGATGCCAGTCCATCGGCACAAGCGCGAGAGCGACGGCGATCGCAAGGCCAAGCGCCAGCCAGCGGAGCGGTTGGTCTGCATGATAGCTTCGATGAAGCCAGGCCAGTCCGGCCACGGCAAGGGTTGGAATAGACAGCAATGCTAGCCAAACCCGTATGCCGGGAGCAGGAAGATCGCCAAAAACCGACCCCAATACGCCCATGTGATTGCCGAGCGCTGCCAGCCAGAACAGCGCACCCAACCCGCCACTCAGTAAGCTGGCATAGCGTAGGAAGCGATCGCCCGTGTGGCGCGCCCATCCCGCAATGCCAAGCGTGACGGAGAGCGTGACAACTGTAAACCAGAGCGGAAGCAGCCATAGCAGGCCAGCGAACAGGCCCATGATGGCGGCTGCCAACGCGCCTCCGGCCAGAAGCCAATCCGGCATTCCATTTGCGCGGCCTTCTTTGCGGGCTCGCCAGCTCAGAGATGCGCAAGCCGTTGCAGCTATCGCAAAGAGCCAGCCCCAGGCATGATTTGAAAGTAAATCTGAACTATCGCACAGAAACGCAACCGCCAAAGGCCCTGCAGTTCCGCCCAGCGCCAACAGAGTCCACCACCGATCGGTCGTGCCACGGCGCGCGAGAATATGGCCGGGAAGGGCAAAGAGGGTTGTCGTCCCAATCGCCGCCCATGCTGCATACTCGGAATCGCGCAGAAACGCTCCGCTTAGCAATATCAGGACAAGACCAAGCGCGGCGACGCTCGCCGGCATCAGCAGACGATTGCGCCAGCCAAGCCAGAGGCTTGCAGCGGAAAGAAGGCCATACAGCGCCCATCCGCTCAATGCGAAATCGACGAGAGGGGCGAACAGGGCAAGCTGGAGGAAGCCGCCCAGCATCGGTAACAGCCGCAACCGCTGATCGATTTCTCTGGTTCTCGGCAAGACGAGGGTTGCTGCCAACGCGAGAATGATGATGAATGCGCCGACAGCAATGCCGAGCCCGTTCAGATCTGCGATCAAGATGCCAAGCGTCCAAAGGGCGCCGCTTCCGGTTGCGGCAAGCGCGAGCCACAACCAGCCGCGATGGATTGCCAGCGTGAAGAGTCCTGCAATCAAAAGCCCGAGGTAGACGAGCAACGGCACAAGACTGCCCGACGCTTCGGTAAGGAATGGCGCGGAAAATCCGCCGATAAGGCCCATGATCGCGGTCGGCGGGCCGTGCCTCAACGAAAGGAACAGAGCACCAGCCGTAACGAGCGCCATCAGAAAAAATGCAGTGAACGGGCCGATCAGGGCGTAAAGCTCACTTGCCATGTAAAGTGTGCCGTACAGGCTGGCCGTTCCAGCGCCAGCGAGCGCCTGTCCCACGCGCGGGTCTTTCGCAAATCGCTCGATCCGCCGAGCGGCTTCGCTACCCAATACCAGCATCACACCCAGCAGTGCAGCAAGCACGGTTCGTGTGCCCGGACCAAGCAGGCCCTGTTCGACCGAATAACGCACGAGAAAAAAGCCTGCGAGAATGAGGGAGACGCCGCCGATCCAGATCGGCAGCTTCCCCCCCGCCAGAGCCTCGAAGTTTGCTGCCATTGTCTTTGCCGGCTTGCGAGGAGAGGGTCGCACGGTTTCAATCGACGCCTGTGGGGCAGGCGAAATAACCTGCGGTCGCGGCTGGACTTGCAGAGCGGAAGCAGGGACTGGACGACGAACGGGCACAGTCGGCGGAGGCGCTTGGGACGTTGCGACCGGACGGACTTCGCGCGTCAAATCATCAGAATCGAGCTTGGCCAGCGCATCAAGGCGATCCTCGATCCGACGGATCCGGCCCCTTTGATCGTTCAACAGGATGAAGAACACCACACTGGCAACAACAAGCAGGCTAAATGTCACAAAAATCCCTCCACCGGCGAATGATGGCAGAGCGGACATGCAACGCAACCATGATTCCGGTGTTGCGCCTCGTCAGCCGGTGCGACGCCCGATGCTTCCGCTTATCCGAACCTTGCCGCCTATCGCGATTTGATTTTTGCGCGGCCAAGCTTTGCTCCGATCAATGCTACCGAACGAAAAATTCTCGATCGGCCCGCCTAGAATGAGTGGCCATGCCTCGAACACGACAAGCCGAGTAAACGCGAGGTCGTAATCGTCCAAACATAACCACGTATTGGTAGTCCCTACATATTGGCTTGTCTGCTGCGGATGCCGTTTCAAAATAAGACAAATTGGCGAGAATTAACCCTTTTTCCTCGTAGACTGACGGAATTGGATCGTGCATTTAACATTTGATTAACTGAGGGGTTTTGTAATGATCAGTCGTTCGTTTGGTAAGTGTACAGTAGTATGCGCTCTGGCGTTGTCCGGCATCGTCGGCGTGTCTACTGCTAACGCGGCAACCTATGTATTTGGGCTGACCGGGTCATCCAGCACCAACGGTTCTGATGCAAATTCGAGAACCTATTCGGCGACACAGGGCAGTACCACACTCAATCTTCGTGTGACTGGGTGGAGCCTTTCCGCTCCGACTTCAGCCGGTGTTGTTAAAGATTCTTTTCTTGGGGCCTATAGCAGCGGATTGGGTGTGACCTCGGGTGACGAAAATGGGTCGGGCAACACGCATATTGCAGACAACCAGAACCGTTACGACTTTTTCATCTTTCAGTTTGATCAAGCCGTGGAACTCGTTTCCGGCACCTTCACGCCGTTCACGCTTGGTAACGGTCCTGATACCGATGCCACGGTCGCATTCGGCACAACAAATATCGCATGGAATTCCCAGCCAGCGCTCAATAATCAGAGCTACGCGACGCTATCAGGAATTTTCAATGGCGGCTATTCGACGCTTACCGGTGGCGGGTCGACCAACACAAGACTTCTGAATCCTGCGGCCAACGTTGGCAATATCTGGCTCGTCGGTGCCGCATTCAACAATACCGACCGCAAGATTGACGGGTTCAAGTTCAAAAACCTTACAGTCGTTTCATCTGCCGTGCCAGAACCGGCAACCTGGGCGATGATGATCTTCGGCTTTGGGATGATCGGCTCTGGCATGCGCCGCCGCAATGCGAAAATGAACGTTAGCTTCGCCTGATTGCTTCTTGAAGCAATAAAGCCGGCCGCGTCACCTTTCTTGGTGGCGCGGCCGCTTTGTGTCTATTTGAGCTTCATTTCACGCAGTTGCTGCTGGCCCATGGATTTTCGCATCGTGCCGCGGCCGGCATATTGTGTATCCAGCGCTCGAGCGTCGGCTTTCATGAACGCTTCGAATTCTTTCTGCTGGCGCAGTTCCTCTGCCGCATCGAAAATCTTCGGATAGTTGATCACTAGAAAGAGATCGGGCTCCCCTGCGCGCGCGTAAGGGTTGGCTAGGACTTGGTAGCTGGTAATATAGCCCTTCGATTTTGCGAACTCATTCTGCCTTTTCCAAGGGCCCGCCAGATAGTCCATATAGTTTTCAAATTGCCCATCGAGCACATCAATACCGGAAACGTCGGAATATCCACCTGGCGTATAGGAAGAGTCTTGCGCCGCAGCTGGCGCGGCAACGCCGAACGAAAGGGCGAGCGCAAGGCCCGCAAGCAAACTGGTTTTCATAGAACAAAGTCCCTGTTTAGGGCCGCAGACCATAGTGGCCTGTTTGGCCCGGTTTGAACAAGACGCATTACACGGCCTTGGCAAGTGCGGTGCGACCGCGGTGTCCGCTTTGCGGATCAGGACTCGACTCTACCTTGGACAGGGTGGAGACTAGTCAGGTCATTGGTTGGTAGCAAGATGGCATTAATGGATCAGGATGTTGCTTCGATACATGGAAAAACTGTCCGCCTCGGGGGCTGACAGCTTCGTCATGCCCTGCTAACACCCTAGGCGAACCTTCCGCACGAGCAGGTCGCGCCGTGCTGGATTTCGGGACATCACAGCCCCGCGCAGCGGCGATCCATATCTGGCTCGCCCTGCGCGCGCAGCAAGGGGAAGACTCGCATGACCGCCATTGGACACGATACGCTTGGCACCCGCTCGACGCTCACCGTCGGCGGTAAATCCTTTGCCTATTATTCGTTGGCAAAGGCGGCTGCCAGGCTTGGCGATGTCTCACGACTACCCTTCTCGATGAAGGTCCTGCTCGAAAACCTGCTGCGCTTCGAAGATGGCGGTTTCACGGTTTCAATTGCTGACATCCAGGCACTGGTTGATTGGCAGAAGAATCCTAGTTCGGATCAGGAAATCCAGTATCGGCCGGCCCGTGTCCTTTTGCAGGATTTCACCGGTGTTCCCTGCGTGGTCGATCTGGCCGCAATGCGTGATGCGATTGCGAAACTGGGTGGCGACACATCGAAGATCAATCCGCTGGTCCCTGTACATCTGGTTATCGACCATTCGGTGATGGTTGATGAATTTGGTCATCCAAAGGCCTTCGAACAGAATGTCGAGATCGAGTATCAACGTAACGGAGAACGTTACGACTTCCTAAAATGGGGATCGAAGAGCCTCGACAATTTCAAGGCTGTGCCTCCCGGCACCGGCATTTGCCACCAGGTCAACCTCGAAAACATCGCGCAGGCCGTGTGGACCAGCGTGGATAGCACCGGTGCTATCGTTGCCTATCCTGATACCTGTGTTGGCACAGACAGCCATACGACGATGATCAATGGCCTGGGCGTACTGGGCTGGGGCGTTGGCGGGATCGAGGCTGAGGCAGCGATGCTCGGCCAGCCGGTCTCGATGCTGATCCCCGAAGTGGTCGGATTCAAGCTGACCGGTACGCTGAAGGAGGGCATCACCGCCACTGATCTCGTGCTGACCGCGACCCAGATGCTGCGCGCCAAGGGCGTTGTCGGTCGCTTTGTCGAGTATTTCGGCCCCGGACTGGACTCGTTGACACTGGCCGATCGCGCGACGCTTGCCAATATGGCGCCCGAATATGGAGCCACTTGCGGCTTTTTCGGCATTGACGAAAAGACGCTTGATTACATGCGCCTTACCGGACGTGAGGAGGATCAGATTGCTCTTACCGAAGCCTATGCCAAGGAACAGGGCTTCTGGCGCTTCGCGGATTCTCCGGACCCTGTCTTTACGGACACGCTCGATCTCGAAATGGGGAGCGTGGTTCCCTCACTTGCCGGGCCGAAGCGTCCGCAGGACAAGGTTGCGCTGACCGAGGTGGACGACGTCTTCAATGGCGAACTTTCGTCAATCTACAAGCATGACGGTTTCAAGCGTGTGCCCGTAGAAGGAGCTTCCCACGACATCGGTGATGGCGATGTCGTCATCGCAGCCATCACAAGTTGTACGAATACATCAAACCCTGGCGTCCTTGTGGCGGCAGGACTTGTTGCCAAAAAGGCCAATGAGAAGGGCCTGCGCCCCAAGCCGTGGGTGAAGACCTCGCTCGCCCCCGGATCGCAGGTTGTTACCGATTACCTCGTCAAGGCGGGGTTGCAGGAACATCTCGATGCGGTTGGATTCAACCTTGTTGGCTATGGCTGCACCACCTGCATCGGCAATTCGGGGCCACTGGCCGAGCCGATATCAAAGGCGATCAATGGCAATGATATTGTCGCCGCATCGGTCCTGTCGGGCAACCGCAATTTCGAGGGCCGCGTTTCGCCGGACGTGCGCGCAAACTTCCTCGCGTCGCCGCCGCTGGTCGTTGCATACGCGCTCAAGGGCACCGTGACAGAGGATTTCACAACGACGCCGATCGGACAGGACCAACAGGGCGAGAATGTTTACCTTAAGGACATCTGGGCGACCAACCTTGAAGTGGCTGAAACAATGGCCGCAAACATTGATCGCGGCATGTTCCGGGCGCGCTATGCCAATGTCTACAAGGGCGATGAGCATTGGCAGGCGATCGAGGTCGAAGGATCGGACACCTACCAATGGCGCGCTGGCTCTACCTATGTCGCCAACCCGCCTTATTTCGAGGGCATGAGCATGACGCCGGTGCCGGTCCGCGACATCATTGAGGCCAAGCCACTGGCGATCCTGGGCGATTCGATCACGACCGATCACATCAGTCCGGCAGGCGCGATCAAGGCCGACAGCCCGGCGGGCCAGTGGCTGATGGAACACCAGGTTTCCAAGGCGGACTTCAATTCATACGGCGCAAGGCGCGGTCATCACGACGTGATGATGCGCGGCACATTCGCCAATATTCGCATCAAGAATGAGATGGTTCCCGGCATCGAAGGCGG
>JANNLW010000385.1:0-1452 GCA_031397145.1 Sphingomonadales bacterium
CCTCAAGGCGCTTGTATTCAGGCGAAATGTAGCGATCGACGGATACTGGATCATTGCTCAGGTCTACAGTCGATTCCATCATCAGATAGTCAGGCACGCGACGTGTATCTGCGTTCAACATATCCGTGTAGCTTGTGCCCGGGCAACGGACACTTTCGATCTTCGAGTCAATATCGGCCATCTCGATCTCCCTAAAGTGGCATGCCGATGGCACGTGCGATGGTTCGGTGCACCCCATGAAGGGCGGGTTCGTTCGCCCCAAGCACAACGTGATAATCGTCCGGCGCCGTCATCAGATTGGCATAGCCATGAGAAGCAACGCGATAATCCTCCGTCTGAACGACGGTAGCGGTGGCATCATAGGCCATTTCGCACATCGCCTTGTGTTCCTCCGATTCAATGCCGAAAGGCGCATAGACCGCAAACTGGCACCGCGTCTTGCCGACACCGTCCGGAAAAAGGCGAAAAACCTGTGTAAAGTAACTGCCGACACCTACGGCACCGAAGAAAACAACGGTATTGGGATAGAGGTAGTGCACCGCCCCATAGGAATTGACCGGCCACTCGCTCTCCGGCTTGCCAACCAGATTAGCATAGCCTTTGTCGGGAAAGCCGACGCGATGATGACGGCCCAAGGGCTCGTAATGACAGATCCCCGAATAATGCGTCGCACCAATGGTCGATGCGTGCAGCATGCCGAAATGATAGCCCTCGCCATATGTATCCAGTGCAAATTTCCAGTTGGAGTCGGCTGTCAGAACTCCCTTCTTCACCGGAACAGCGCGATCCATCTCGATGGCAGCCAGCACATCGCCAAGCGGCCCGAGGTGAGCGACCGGATCGATCGGCTCACCGCCGCCCGGGCGGACAAAGATTATGCCGATATGCTCGGCGCAGGGCAACTCGATCAGGTTTCGCGCGCCGATTTCGCAACCTTCGAAGGCCGCCTTGTCGGGTTGGCCAACGAGCTTGCCTCCAGCATCAAACGTCCAGGCATGAAATGGACATGTGACCCGCGGGCGATGATCGGAAAACGGTTCACTCTCTTCGACCAGCTTCGCTCCCCGATGGGTACACATGTTCAAAAATGCACGCGCCTGGCCATTCTTGTCCCGTGTCACAAGGATTGACGGACCAGCCGCGTCGAACACGATCAGGTCACCCGCTTTCGGGATGTCGCCCGACAGGCCCGCAACGATCGGTTCGCCGAGAAAGAGTTTCTTGCGCTCTGCTTCGAAACGCGCCGGGTCCATATAGATGCCCTTGTGCAGCGCGAGCGGCGCTTTGGCGGTGTCGGAGCGCATATGCGCAACAAGTTCAACCATGTAACGCTGGCCTTCACGCGCCATTGCTGCCCGTTTGGCGGCATGGCTATTTACGATTTGGGGATCACGATCGCTCATTGCCTGACAAAACTCTCAGTTTCTCTCCGAGTCGCATAATGGCATGCCG
>JANNLW010000409.1:0-16070 GCA_031397145.1 Sphingomonadales bacterium
GGTGACGCTTGGCCTCTGCCTCGGGCAACCAACGGTCGATGTCGAAATCAAAAGGCCGGTCCCAGACCGCTGGATGCCGGTGGAGCGCCGGGGTCATCACATTGATCGGGCGATCCTTACGCAACCGCCATTTGCCTTCGATCTCGACATCTTCAAACGGTGCGACCGAAAATGAAGGCGCGGTCGGCCAGAGGCGGAGCGTTTCCTTCAGGATCCGTTCGATCACATCAAGTTTTGCAATATCGGCATAGTCGCAGCGTTTGGCCCCCGGGAGGACGCGATCAACCTCGGCATAAGCCTGTGCAAGAACATGCGGATTGCGGAGCAAATGGTAGAACGCAAAGCTCAGCATCCCGGATGTGGTTTCGTGGCCCGCGATGAGGAAGGTCAGGATCTGGTAACGGATATTGAGATCGTCGAGAGTTTCACCGGTTTCAGGATCCCGGGCCGTCAGCATCAGGTTCAGCAGGTCACCACTGTCGGTCGGATGGGCTCGACGTTCGGCGATGACCGTATCGACCAGCATGTTCATTGTGGCAATGGCGTCCGCCAGTCTCGCCTTGGATTTGCCGGCAAAGCGCTGTTGGATTGGCAACCGCGTTGTCTTGTTCATGCATTCGATCAGTGCGGTAGCGAGTGATTCGAGGAACGGATCAAGCCTGTCATTGCTGAACGAATTGAACCGGTATCCAAAGCCGGCGATTGCGATGCTATCCAGGGTGAAGCGAGTCATGTCGTCGGGCACATTCACATCTTCGCCAGCACGACCTTCCCATTTGCTGACCAGCGCATCCGCAACTTCGACCATCATGTCGAAATACCCGCGCATCGCGCGCTGGCTGAACGCGGGGAGGAGGATGCGGTGCGCCTTGCCCCAATTCCGCTCCTCGCTGAACGACGTGAACAGGCCGTCGCCTGCGAAACTGCGAACCGATCGGAGCCCCGGGCCCGGCATCTTGCGGAACCGCGTTTCGTCGCACAGTTCCGCGACGATATCCGGGTGCGAGACCCACAGGCTGACATAGCTGCCAAAATAGAGCTTGAAGATGCCGGGATCGGCAAAATCCCGCGCGACATCGATCAGATGCTGGATCAAGCCCGCCTTGGGAATCTGGTGGAGGTTCCCGATGATCGGCAGGGTTGGAGGTGAAGGTATTTCAGCACGCGTTGCCATTTTCAGGTCAGTCCTCTCGAAAGGGGTTGGTATCACGACCAGCCTTTGTGTCCAGTCAGCGTTTTCTTATTGACACTGATGAAAATAAGCTGCGACCTGATGCAGGAACAGAAATAGAGGAGCGCGAATGACCGAATGGCAACGTGGCTGGCGCGTCGTGCTGGGTTCCGCGCTGGCTGCAGGGACAGGCATCAACCTGCTCTTCAACGTATCCTCGATCTTCCTCCCGCAATTGCAGGAGGAAACCGGCTGGTCCTTGGGGCAGTTTTCCCAGTTAACCGCGCTGGTCGGCGTCGGGTCCCTGCTTGCTGCACCCGCAGTAGGCTGGACAATGGATCGCTTCGGATTTCGACGCATCTACGCGCTGGGCATGATCCTGATCGCGAGCATATATATCGCGATTGCCGCCATGCCCCTTGTTCCGGCTCTCTATGGATTTGCCGTGTTCATGGTCGGCCTGATCGGGCTGATGACGTCGTCCATGGCCTATACCCGCGCGGTGAATGGCTGGTTTTCTGTCAGCAGGGGGTTTGCCCTGTCCGTTGCGGCAACCGGCCTGTCGTTGAGTGCGACCGTTTTTCCGCCGGTGTTTGAATGGCTGGCTTCGGCTTATGGGTGGCGGGCCGGCTATTTGGCGCTCGCGGCGCTCGCTTTGGCTATCGGGCTGCCGGCCGTTCTGTTTCTGGTCAAGGAAAGTCCGGCCGAACCTCGCGCGAACCGCACACAAGAGCGGGACGAGGCTGACGGGGGCCATTTCAAAACGTCTGCCTTCTGGCTGCTCGTGGTGGTGATCATCTGCCTTAACCTGCCGGGTTCGGGAATGCTCAGCCAGATGGTGCCGATGATGCTGGAAGAAGGCCTCGATAGCAGCATTGCAGCATGGGGTATTTCCGCCTTTGCAATCGGCCAGGTGTTGGGGCGGCTGGGCTGTGGCTGGCTGCTTGATCGGGCGAACCCGGTCCGAGTCGGCTTTTTCTTCACACTCATCCCAGCACTTGGCTGCTTTTTCCTTTCGCAAACCCAGGGTAGCGTGACTATTGCGCTGGCAGGTGTGGCCGCCGTTGGCGTTCAGCAAGGGGCGGAAATTGATCTGCTCGGATTTTTCATTGCGCGCCGTTACGGGCTGACGAAATACGGATCAATATATGGCTGGATCCAGTCTGCAGGCTGGGCAGGAACGATCAGCGGTATCCTGTTGTTCGGGCTCATCCATGATCTGACGGGTAGCTATGCGCTGTTCCAGCTGGGTGCAGTCATGGCCTACCTGATCGGCGCGTTTGTGATTCTCGCGATTAGACTTCCACAAAAGGGTCGTCTGACAGGCTGAGGGGGTTCCCGGTGACGCAGCGAGGCAACAGTGCGGCAGAATCTCGCCGCCACGCGATTTCGGGCTTTGCCTGAAGGCACAAAACCGATACATCGCGCGGCTGACAATCATGTCACGGAGAATCGGTTATACCACCGCTTGCCCCCCGCCGTCCGCTCGGCCCCACGCCTGCCCAAATGAATGGGCCGCGCTTCAATGAATTTATCCAATCCCCCAAAGTGCGGGTGATTGACGAAAATGGCGAAAACCTGGGCGTGATGTACACGCGCGAAGCGATCGAACAGGCGGCCGAAGTCGGCCTTGACCTGGTCGAGGTTTCTCCCAACGCCGATCCGCCGGTCGCCAAGTTCCTCGATGTCGGCAAGTTCAAGTATGAGGCGCAGAAAAAGGCCAACCACGCCCGCAAGACCCAGAAGACGCAAGAGATCAAGGAGATCAAGATGCGTCCGAACATCGACGATCATGATTATGACGTGAAGATGCGGGCAATCCACAAGTTCATCGGCGAAGGCGACAAGGTGAAAGTCACGCTGCGTTTCCGCGGGCGTGAACTGGCACACGGCGAACTTGGCATGAAACTGCTCCAGCGGGTCCAGGACGATACGGTCGAAGACTCAAAGGTTGAGCAATATCCGCGCATGGAAGGCCGCCAGATGCTGATGGTGCTCAGCCCCAAATAGAGTCGCTGTGGCATACCAAATAGAGTCGCTGTGGCATAAATGCCGCAAGCCTGACTGAAAATTGTTACTTTCACGCTGAACGCGAAGGGGCGCTGCAACCAAAACGCCTGTGCCCGATGTATTCGAGATGGAATAAACTGTCTCGAGGATATCGACTATGCGTAAAGTGAGTTTTCTGGTCTCTGCTGCGGTATTGGCAATGGCGACGCCTGCCTGGGCCCAAGAGCAGGGGCCACAGGCCGGTGACGGGACTGCGGCCGACGACACCGGCGATATCATTGTAACGGCCACGCGTCGTGAGGAATCGCTTTCAAACGTGCCGATCGCGATCACGGCCCTTTCCGGCGAATCGCTTGCCAATACGGGGGCAACCGACATTCGCGCCCTGAACCAGCTTGCGCCGTCGCTGCTTGTTCAGGGAGCAACGAGCGAGGCAGCCTTTACCGCGCGTATCCGAGGCGTTGGTACGGTAGGCGAGAATCCCGGCCTTGAATCCTCGGTCGGGCTGTTCATCGACGGTGTGTATCGCAGCCGCACCGGAGTTGGTCTGTCCGAACTCGGAGATATCGAGCGGGTGGAAGTGCTGCGCGGCCCGCAAGGAACGCTGTTCGGAAAGAACTCGACCGCCGGGCTGATCAACATCACCACGAAAAAGCCGAGCTTTGATTTCGAGGCCAAGGGTTCTGCGACCTATGGCAATTATGACTATTACCGGGTCGACGGATCGGTCACTGGCCCGATCACCCAGAGCATCGCTGCGAAGCTCGACGCGGTCTATATCAAGCGCGATGGCTTCACCAAGAACCTAACGCCGGGCCTGAAGGATTCCAACGATCGCGATCGCTACCTGATCCGTGGGCAGGTGCTGTTCCAGCCGAGCGACGACATCAGCCTACGCCTGATTGGCGATTATACCAAGCGAACCGAAATCTGCTGCGCCGCACCCTATCTCGCGCCAACCCGCAATATCAGCCGTGACGCTGCGGGCAATCTTGTGTTCGCTCCCAACAACCTGCTTGCTGCCATAAACGCGCTGACACCGCCGACAGGAGGCGCCAACATCCCGACCAACATCAATGGCAGGACTGCGTTCAACCGCAGCGTTTCGACCACGCCCGGATTCAACTACCGCTCGGACACTGAAGATTATGGTGTTTCGGGCGAACTGAACTGGAATCTGGGCGGGGCAAATCTGACCGCGATCACCGCCTATCGTGACTATCAGAACCTTCAGGGCCAGGATCAGGACTTCAACCGGCTCGACATTCTCCACCGCACGGCGCTGACCCGCGAATTCAAGCTGTTTACGCAGGAGCTTCGCCTTCAGGGCGAATCGCTCGGCGGGCGGCTCAACTGGCTGGTCGGCGGCTATTATTCCGATGAAAAGCTCCAGGTTTCTGACAATGCCCAGTTCGGGACGGATGCAGCTCGTTTCCTGAATTGCCGCGTCGTTGCCGGCAGTGCGGCGCTCGCGCCAACGATAAACCCCGCCTCTCCCACCTGTTCAAACGCACCGGCCGCTGCTTTTCCAGGCTTTGATGCGCTGGCTGCTGCACTTGGCGCAAGGCCATTGGCCGGAACCGGCGCGGTCCTCAACGCCTTCCAGCAGAAGAGCAGCAACTATGCGTTCTTCACCCACAATGTGATCGACATCATTCCGGACAAAATCTCACTGACACTGGGCGGGCGATACACGCACGAGCGCAAAAAACTTTTGGCGGCGTTCAACAACAACAACAATCTGTGCACGGCGTTGCGTAACATCGCATCTCCGCTCTCAGGTCTGGCGTGCGCAATCAACGCCGATGCGGGACCAGGTTTCAATGGTGCAAGCCCCGGCACAAGGCGTACCGAGAGCGAGTTCACCGGAACGGCGGTGTTGAGCTATAAGCCCACCGACAAGCTGTTGGTTTATACATCATTCTCGCGCGGCTATAAGGCGGGCGGCTTTAATCTGGACACCTCGGCACTCGACGCGCCGTGCAACCCCAATGCGGGTGGAGCCGCCGCAACCGCAGCTCAGATCGCGGCCAACGCAGCCTGCGTGGCTCGTCTGGCGCTTCCAGCCAATACACGCGGAAATTCGCGCGCCGAAGCGTCCGATCTTCAATTCTCTCCGGAACGGGTCAATACCTTCGAGGCCGGGGTGAAGTATAACGGGCGCGGTATCGACATCAATGTCGCGGCCTTTTACTCGCTGTTCAAGCAATTCCAGCTCAATACATTCAACGGCATCAATTTCGAGGTCACCAACCTCCAGGGATGCAAGGACAGTCTGAACGGTGCAGACAAGGACGTCAGTGCCGTGACCGGCGCATGCGCCGCGAGCCGGACCCGTGCCGGAGTGGAATCCAAGGGATTCGAGATCGAGGCTGCACTTCATCCGGCCAGAGATTTCAATGTGAACCTTGGGCTCACCTATTCGGACACCAAATATCGCAATGATCTGGTTGGTGCCAACGGCGTCCCGCTGGCGCCAACGCTGTTCCAGCTTCCGGGCAGGCAATTGTCCAATGCCCCCAAATATGTGCTGACCACGGGTGTCGGATATTCGCCTGACATCGGCAGCAATGGGCTGAGTGGCCTGATCTATGTCGATGCCCGTTATCAGAGCGACACAAACACTGGCTCCGATCTGGACCAAGAAAAGATCCAGGACGGCTTCCTTGTTGTCAACGGCCGCATTGGCCTGTTCGGTCCTGACAAGAATTGGGGGATCGAACTGTTCGGCCAGAACCTGTTCAACAGAAAATACCAACAGGTGGCCGCCGATGCCCCGCTTCAGGGCGCCGGAACAATCGGTGAAGTGCAGACCGGGAATGCCACGACGTCGAACCAGCTTTTCATCGCCTTCCCGGGCGAGCCACGCACCTATGGCATCACGGTGCGCGGCAAGTTCTAACCCTGTTAACCATGCATCGACAAGGAAAGGCCTGTTCTGGTTGAACCGGGGCGGGCCTTTCCTTGTCGGCGGTATCAACGGCAATCACAATGGACCGCGCGATCAAATCGGAGTGTCACGCAGGCCGATGGTGCAATTTACTGATATCGTGATGCAAATCTGTGACACAAATGCATCAGTTCGATGCTATTGTGTCTCAAACCGGCCATACCGGCTGGCAAGACGCGATTCCTCCCATTATTGATAGCGCGAATTTCCAGAGATCAGGAAATCGGGCGTCAGGCCATGGGAGAACAAGATGCGCAAGACCACATTGATGATTTCGGCTGCACTGTGCAGTTTGACCGTTCCGGCGTTTGCCCAGGATCAGGCGGCAACGCCGCAGGCTGATGAGGTCATACCCGATCAGGGCGACATCATCGTCACCGCCACCCGACGTAGCGAAGCGCTGTCCACCGTTCCTATCGCGATTTCCGCCGTTTCGGGAGAAGCACTGGCCAATACCGGCGCCACCGATGTGCGCGCGCTCAACCAGCTGGCGCCGTCGCTGCTTGTTTCGGGTGCGACGAGCGAAGTCAATTTCTCGGCCCGTGTTCGCGGCGTCGGCACGGTCGGCGAAAATGCCGGCCTCGAATCGTCGGTCGCCTTGTTCATTGACGGTGTCTATCGCAGCCGTACCGGCGTCGGCCTGTCCGAACTTGGCGATATCGAACGTGTGGAAGTCTTGCGCGGGCCGCAGGGTACATTGTTTGGCCGCAACGCTTCGGCCGGTTTGATCAATATCGTGACCAAGGGACCGTCGTTCGATTTCGGCGGCTCCGCTTCGGCCACTTACGGCAACTATGATTATATGCGGCTGGACGGCTCGGTCACCGGCCCAATTGTTGCAGACAAGCTGGCCTTCCGCCTCGACGGTGTCTGGCAGAAGCGCGATGGCTTCATCAAGAACGCGACGCCCGGTGAAAAGGACATCAATGACCGCGACCGCTACCTGATCCGCGGCCAATTGCTGTTCGAACCCTCGTCGGACGTGAGCGTGCGGATCATCGGCGATTATAGCAAGCGCACCGAATTGTGCTGTGGCGCTGTCAATTATGGCCCGAACCGCAATGCCAGCCTCGTGGCCGGCACCCTGACGTATACGCCCAACACCTTGCTCCCGATCCTGCAAGCGCTCGGATCCAACATCCAGGTTGCGACTTCGGACAAATTCAATCGCGCGCAATCGACCACGCCGGGCTTCAACTACACAGCGAATACAAAGGATTGGGGCCTTTCGGGTGAACTCAACTGGAGTTTTGGCGATACCAAGCTGACAGCAATCACGGCCTATCGCGATTACAAGAACCGGCAGGGCCAGGATTCGGATTTCAGCGCGCTCGACATTCTGCATCGTACCGCGCTTGATCGCCGTTTCCGGCTGTTCACGCAGGAAGTCCGCCTTCAGGGCGAATTGTTCGATGGCCGCCTGAACTGGCTGGTCGGCGGTTATTATGCCAACGAGAAACTCGATGTGTCGGACAACATCAAATATGGTGCCGACTATGATCGCTACGCAAACTGCCTTTTGTTTGCAGGCGTCTTGCCGTCGGTGGTTTCACCAAGCCAGCCGTTGTGTGTAAATGTTCCGCTGCTTCAAGCCACAGCGACGGCAACAGGGTCGGCTACGCTGGCCGCGCTGGTGGCCAACCCGGCCCGGCCCGGCTTCGGCTCGCTCGCGGCGGTCCTTGGCCAACCCCTGCTTCAGCTTTCAGGCACCGGCGTGGTATCGAACAGTTTTGCCCAGACCAGCCGGAACTATGCGTTTTTTACGCATAACACGTTTGACATCATCGAGGACACGCTGAAGCTTACGCTCGGCGCCCGCTACACGAATGAGCGCAAGTCGCTCGGCGGCAGTTTCAACACCGACAACAACCTCTGTGGATTGCTGCGTGGTTCTGCACTTGCTGCCTTTGCAACGCTGCCTTGTGTGATCAACAATACGTCCGGACCGGGTGTACTGCTGACCGACCCCAATCGGCGAAACACCGAAAGTCAGTGGACTGGTACAGCCGTGTTGTCGTTCAAGCCGTTCGACAAGCTGTTGACCTATGCCTCCTATTCGAAGGGATACAAGGCAGGCGGATACAATCTTGATACGTCTGCGCTGGACGCAACCTGTAATCCGGCCGCCGCGTCCTGCATTGCGCTTCTGGCGCGACCCGCCAACACCCCCGGCAATGGCCGCCCCGAAGTGGCCGACCTTCAGTTTGCGCCGGAAAAGGTCGATGCGTTTGAGGTTGGCCTCAAATTTGATGGCCGCCAGTTCAACCTGAACGCAGCGCTGTTTTATTCGCGGTTCGACAATTTCCAGCTGAACACTTTCAACGGGCTCAACTTCGAAGTAACCAACGTCAATTCGTGCCTCGACGATCTGAATGGTGCTGATCGTGATATCCTGCCCAGCACGGCAGCAGCGTCGCTGACCGGAGCCTGTGCGGCCAATCGGCTTGGGCCGGGGCTGGTTTCCAAGGGGCTGGAGCTTGAGGCGGCCATTTTCCCTGCCCGTCATGTGGCGATCAATATGGGGATGACCTACGCTTCGACGAAGTACCAGAACAACCTTGTCGGGATCGGTGGGCGGCCATTTGCGCCGACCAACTTCCAGCTCCCTCAACAACAGATTTCGAACGCTCCTGAATTTGTTGTGACCGGCGGCATGGGATGGTCACCGGACATCGGGAATTCCGGGATGTCGGGGCTCGTCTATTTTGACTTCCGCTTCCAGAGCGAT
The DNA here is from genome assembly GCA_031397145.1 of Sphingomonadales bacterium. GTDB lineage: Bacteria > Pseudomonadota > Alphaproteobacteria > Sphingomonadales > Sphingomonadaceae > Aquisediminimonas. The sequence continues at coordinate 8,860 of JANNLW010000409.1, forward strand.
GTCAATACCGGTTCCGATCTCGATATCGAAAAGGTCCAGGACGGCTTCCTGACGGTGAACGGTCGCCTTGGGATTTATGGCAATGACAAGCGCTGGGGTCTCGAGATCTTCAGCCAGAATCTGTTGAACAAGAAGTACCAGCAGATCGCAGCCGATACGCCGCTGCAAGGCGGTGGAACAACCCGCGGTGTGTTGCGTGGTTCTGCGGCTGCCAACCAGTTGTTCATAGCCTTTCCTGGAGAGCCCCGGACCTATGGCATCACGCTCAAGGGCAAGTTCTAAACCAAGCTGCCGCAAGGCAGACAGAATAGCCCGTCCCGGTTCGTCCGGGGCGGGCCTTTTCTATGCGGCCCGAGCCTGAACCGGCGTGCCGGACGCCGCCGCGAGCAAGGCGTTTTCGAGCGTCTTCAGCCGGCCCTCGCTCGCAATCTTGTCGCCTGTCAGGTCCGTCACATAGAATGTGTCAACCGCGCGTTCGCCATAGGTGGCGATATGAGCGGAATGGATCGTCACTTTTGACTGGAACTGCGCATAAGCCAGCGCGTTGAGGAGTGCGGGCCGGTCACGCGCATTGACTTCGATCACCGTGTATCGGTTCGACGCGCGGTTATCGATCAGGACATTGGGTTCGATATCGAAGGCTTCGGCACGTGTCCGGGGAAGCGGGCGCGCCGCGAGTCTTTCGGTCAGGGCGTGGCGATTGGCAAGAGCATCTTCGATCGCCTGTTCGATCCGCTTGAGCCGCGGTTCCTCATCGAAGGGCTGGCCGAACGGATCCTGCACCAGGAAATTGTCGAGGGCCATACCGTCCTTGGTGGTATGGATCCGCGCATCGATGATGCTGCCACCGGCAAGATGGATCGCACCCGCCATCCTGAAGAAAAGGCCGGGGTGATCGGCCGCATAGACGGTGACGAGCGTTGCGCCGCGCGCGGGATAAACCTTTGCCGCGATCGACAGGGAACTGTTTCCAGCCGCTTCGATATGGCGGGCGTTGCTTTCGAGAATATCGTCGGGCTCGGCAATCCAGTAGCTTTCTGGAAGGCGTTTGCGCAGGCGTTCAAAGGTCGTGCGGCTCCAGCCAAGCCGTTCGGCAAGGGCCTCCTGTTTCGCCGCAATGCGTTCCTTGCGACCGGTCTGCTTGTGGCCGAGCCTAAGCACTTCTTCGGTCGAGGTGAAGAGGTTGGACAGCAATTGCCGCTTCCAGCTGTTCCAAACCCCGGGGCCCACCGCGCGGATATCGACCACTGTCAACGCGAGCAGCAGCCGCAACCGTTCGGGAGACTGCACATGCTCGGCAAAGTCGATGATGGTCTTGAAATCCGAAAGATCGCGCTTGAAAGCCGTGTTTGACATGATCAGGTGCCAGCGCACCAGCCAGGCGACAGTCTCGGTTTCAGCCGGCGTCATGCCAAAGCGTGGACAGAGCTTCATCGCCACTTCAGCGCCGAGCACCGAATGATCTCCACCGCGCCCTTTGGCAATGTCATGCAGGAGAACCGACGCATAGAGCACACGCCGCGAAACAATCTGGCGCATGATCGCCGTCGCAAGCGGATGATCGCCGTCAAGATCGCCCTTCTCGATGCGAGCCAAAAGGCCGATTGCGCGAATGCTGTGTTCGTCGACGGTATAGTGATGATACATGTCAAACTGCATTTGCGCCACGACACGGCCAAAATCAGGCACGAAGCGTCCGAAGACGGTCGCTTCGTTCATCCAGCGCAACACGGTTTCGGGGTCACGCTTGCTGGTCAGCACATCTAGGAACAAGGTGTTTGCGCGAGGATCATTGCGAACCTTCGCATCGATCAGCTTGGCATCGCGATTGGCAGCGCGCATCGTTTGGGGATGAATCTCCAGCCCATGCTGGTCTGCGAGCGCGAAAACCTCGATCAGCCTAACGGGATCGCACGCAAACCAGTCGTCAGCAGGTAAAGCGAGGCGTCCACGATCAAGGACAAAGCCATTCAGGTTGCGGGTCGAACGGCGGAACCCGGCTAGCGAAAACCGTCGACCCTTGGGCGCGAATCTGTCATCGAGATGGGCAAGGAAGACGCCAGTCAGATCACCTACCTGTTTTGCGATCAGGAAATAATGCTGCATGAATCGTTCGACCGCCGAACGACCGGGCCGATCCGCATAGTTCATCCGCGCCGCAATTTCGCGCTGAACGTCAAAAGTCAGCCGCTCTTCGGGCCGACCGGTCAAGGCATGAAGGTGGCAGCGCACGGCCCAGAGAAAATTCTCCGCCTTCTGGAACTGACGCAATTCGCTCTTGGTCAGCAAGCCGCGATCGACAAGATCGGCAACGCTCTGGACACGGTGGATATATTTGCCAATCCAGAACAATGTGTGGAGGTCGCGCAGGCCACCCTTGCCTTCCTTGAGGTTGGGTTCGACCATGTAGCGGCTGTCGCCCATGCGCTTGTGCCGTGCCTCGCGCTCGGCGAGCTTCTCGGTAACAAACGTTCGCGCAGTGCCAGCGACAACCTCCGTGTCGAAGCGGACCGAGGCCTCATCATAGAGCGCCTGCTCACCCCAGACATAGCGCGATTCGAGGAGAGCCGTACGGATCGTGAGATCGGATTTCGCCATCCTGACCATCTCGTCGAGCGATCGGCTTGAATGACCGACCTTCAGGCCAAGATCCCACAGCGAATAAAGGATTGATTCGATCACCTGTTCGACCCAACCGGTCTGTTTGTAGGGCGTCAGGAACGCGATATCGACATCCGAGAAGGGGGCCATCTCTCCGCGACCATAGCCGCCGACCGCGATTAGCGTGAGCCGTTCGGACGCGGTCGGGTTGTTGAGCGGATAGAGGCGCTGGGTGGTAAAATCGAAGATCAGTCGCACGATCTGGTCGATCAGAAAGGCTTGCCCCGAAGCGGCCTCGCGTCCGGCTTGCGGATGCGCGATCAGCCGCGCGGCGATTTCAGCCCGACCGGCATCGAGCGCAGGCTTTAGCAGCGCCGTCGATGCATTGCGCAATCTGGTCGCGTCGCCGCCTTCAATTTCAGCCAGAGCGTCAGCAAGAACGCGTCGCTCGATAATGGCGCGGCGGTTGGACAGTTGATCGAAGCGGGAAGACATGTCGGTTCAATAGCCCAAGGTGAGTCCTGCGAACAGTCTGTCAGATCACAGATGAATGCCGAGGCGCGGTCCGATCCATATCATCAGGAAATACAACGCCACCGTCAGTGCGCAACCCGAAGCCAACGCCCCCCAGAACGGAACGCCCGTCCGCAACAGCATCGGGATGAGCAGAAACATAGGTAACGAAGGAAGCACATACCAGAACGTCGCTTCGGCATGTGCGGCCATCCGAACGGGATCGCCCGTATCCCGCCAAAGCCACATCATGCCAAGTATGGAAACGAGCGGAAGGGAGGCGACCAACGCGCCCGCAGCAGGACTGCGCTTTGCAATTTCGGATATGGCCGCAATCAGGATACCGGAAATTATGGCCTTGGCCGCCAGATAGAGCATCAGGTCGGATCGCCCTGATATTTGAGCTCGAGATAGCGGCCCTGCGTCGCAAAGCGGTTGAGATCGCCTGCAGCAAGTTGTTCGCTCAATCGGCCAAGCTCCTCATCGACCACGGAGAGCCCTTCAACCAGCTGCTTGTCGGGACTGATCCCGTTCAGCCCTTCCTTGCGGATGTTGATCGGGACGCGCTGATAGCCCTTGACCAGTTCGGGCAGTTCATCGGCAATCAAGCGACGGATGTCAGCTGCGACTGGTTCGCGCTCATCAAGCGCCTGGAGTTGTGGCGCGAGAATTTCAAGCTTGAGGCCAATGCCATCGACCAGTTTCGTTGCTGGTGCTGGCAGCGCGCGGCGTTGGCCAGCAAGCCATTCTTCGGTTTTGAGCGGAAGCAGCGCCAGTTCGGTTGTGGGCAAAACCTCCCCTGCAACAAGCGCTGTTCGGGGGAAGGCCATGAGTCCGACAGCGGCAACGATGAACGCCAGCACCACGATCATCAGGCCACCGGTGCCAACCGGCCCAATGATCAGGCCCCAAAGCGGGAGCCCGATTGTAAGGAGCGCGGCGACGCCAGCTACACGCTTCGCCTTGCCAAAAAAGGACCGCCGCCTTGCTGCGCGGGCACGTTGAGCCAGTCGCGGTTCCATGCCGTGCCGTCTCAGCGCCTCATCGGCGCGTGCCAGGATGCGATCAGATTCCATTACTCAACGGGCGCGAAGGGGCTGGCCGTGCCAGTTTCCAGAGCCGCCTGCGCCTGGCCTTCGGCGCGGGCGATATAACCCTTTGATTTCTCGATCTCGTTCCCCAGGGAATCGACCGTTGTCTTCATCGAAATCAATGCCTTGGCCTTGAATGTGTCGATACTGTCCATCGTGAGGTAGATATTCTGGAACGCGCGTTGGAGGGTTTCAAGCGGGATCGTGCTGGATGCGGCCTGTTCGTGAATTTGCGCGGTCTGGTTTTTGAGCATCTCTCCCGTCGAATCGATGATGTTCGCCGTCGTCGTATTGAGCGCTGTGATCTGTTCGAGAACCAGCCTCTGGCCGACGAGCGCCTGTGCGACGGTGACGGCCGTCCGCAAGGCCGCAACGGTCGTCGTCGAGGCACGATCAACCCCTTTGATCAGCTCGACATTGTACTTCTTCACCAGATCGAGCGCGAGATAGCCCTGCACTGTCACCGCCATTTGTGTCAGCAAATCCTGTGTGCGCTGGCGGATGTAGAAGAGCGCGGTTTCCCGGATCGCCTTGGCCTTGGCCGGATCGCTGATATCAAGATCGGCGGCCTTCTCCTCAAGCCGCGCGTCGAGCGCCTTGGCGATATGGATCATCTGCTCGAGCCGGCCCATTGCTGCCCAGAGATTCTGCCGCTCGACCGAAATTGCGGCATTATCCTTGATTAGTTCATCCTTGCCCGAGCCAAGATGTGTAAGGATCGAAGCGATATGGCCCTGCGACGACTTGTAACTGTCGAAGTAATTCCGCATCTTGTTGCCATAGGGGATGATGCCGAACAGCTTCTTCTTGCTGAACAGATCATCCTTCTTGCCGGGGTCGAGATCCTCGATAGTCCTGCGCAGTTCGGCAAGGTCGGCACCGACGCCGGCATCCTTGTCCATTGCGCGGACAGGGCGATCGAGGAAGCGGTTGGATTGCCCTGCCGCTTCGGCGATCTCCTTGCGGCCCATCGTGGTGAGCTGATCGACCATCTTGCCAAACTCGGGAGAATTGGGGTCAAGCGCCGCCAGTTCGCCGACAAAGCTCTCTGCTTTGGATTCAAGCTGCGACTTCTGCCCCTCGGCCAGCGGGACCAGGCCCGATGCCTTTTCGGGCGAGACCACCGGTACCGGATCTGGTGCAGTCAATGCGATATCAGCCTCTTCAACCTTTGTTGCCACGGGGCATCTCCTCAAGTCCAGCCGCCAAGATGGCGAGAAACGCTGTGTTATTCAAGTAGCACGGTATAGCGCGTCGAGTGAGTGCTAGCATTTGCGGCCGTCGCGGGGAAGGCGGAAGGGTTTTTAGGCAGGATAGCAACAGCTTCCAAGGTTGACCCTTGGTGCATATCATGAAAGTCTGAGTTCCAAGGGGGACTTCGCGATGCAACCAGGAATTTGTGCTGCGGTTTTGCCGTTTTTGCTTCTTATGGCGGGCTGTTCGGGTTCGGCCACTCCCGCAAAGCCGGTCGATGTCGCCGCTATCGAGGAGGCGGCGCACGGCAGCTATGTCGCGGCGATCAACAGCAACAATGTCGACACGCTAATGGAGAACCTGACCGACGCCGTGGTCTATCAGGCGCCCGGTGCTCCCGAAGTGATTGGCAAGGCCGCCGTTCGCGATTGGATTGCCGGCTATTTTGGCGCCTACCAGACGAAGTGGCAGAAAACGTCGATCGGCTTCACCGTCAATGGCGATTGGGCCTTTGAACGCTACACCTACAAGTCGACCGACACCGACAAGAAGACAGGCGAAGTTATCACTGACGTCGGCAAGGGTATCAACGTCTATCGCCGCGGCACGGATGGCAAGTGGCGGGTGTCAATTGATGGGTGGAGTTCGGACAAACCCGCAGCATAGCGATCTCATCGAACCAGCCATCCTTGTCGCACCGCACAAATTCGGCTAGGGGCGCGGCCAACTTAAATCATCGCAACATCGAGAACCCGAATGCCCCTCCGCAATGTGGCCATCATCGCGCACGTCGATCATGGCAAGACAACCCTTGTAGACCAGTTGTTCCGCCAATCCGGCACGTTCCGCGACAATCAGCGCGTGGAAGAGCGCGCGATGGATTCGAACGACCTAGAAAAGGAACGCGGGATCACGATTCTGGCGAAGTGCACCAGCGTCGAGTGGGACGATCATCACGGCCACAAGACCCGGATCAACATTGTCGACACGCCCGGTCACGCCGATTTTGGCGGCGAGGTTGAGCGTATCCTGTCGATGGTTGACGGCGTGATCCTGCTCGTCGATGCCGCCGAAGGTGCGATGCCGCAGACCAAATTTGTGACCGGCAAGGCGCTGGCACTGGGGCTAAGGCCGATCGTCGTCGTCAACAAGGTCGACCGGTCTGACGCGCGGATCCAGGAAGTTCTCGACGAAGTGTTCGATCTGTTCGTAAGCTTGGATGCGACCGACGAACAGCTTGATTTCCCCGTGCTCTTTGCGTCCGGGCGCAATGGCTATGCCTCGCTCGAAGCCGATGTGCGCGAGGGCACATTGACGCCGATGTTCGAAACGATCGTCAAGCATGTTCCGGAGCCCTCTGCCGATCCAGATGGCCCGTTCAAATTCCTTGTGACCCTGCTTGACCGCGACAATTTTCTTGGCCGCATCCTGACGGGCCTGGTGTTCAGCGGTTCAGTGAAGCTCAACATGCCGATCCACGCGCTCGATCCCGAAGGCAAGGTCGTCGAAACCGGCCGCGCGTCGAAGATCATGGCGTTTCGCGGGCTTGAACGAGTTCCCGTCGAGGAAGCCAGTGCGGGTGACATCATCTCGATTGCAGGATTGACCATAGCCACGGTGGCCAACACGATTTGCGACATCAGCGTCACCGAACCGCTCCACGCCCAGCCGATCGATCCACCGACGCTGTCGATGCGTTTTGCTGTTAACGACTCGCCGATGGCGGGGCGTGAGGGCACCAAGGTAACGAGTCGCATGATTCGCGACCGCCTGTTCCGCGAAGCCGAATCGAACGTGGCGATCAAGGTGACC
>JANNLW010000410.1:0-2605 GCA_031397145.1 Sphingomonadales bacterium
TGTGGGTGTCACCACCACGAACGAGGCGATTACGACCCTGATTGGACAAGTTCAAGCTCTGGCTGCCGCTCAGGTGCTGATTAACGGCCAAGCTAATTCGTTGCTGGTCAAGCTCCAGGGTGCGATCCAGCGACTGGATCAGGGCAATGCTCGCCTGGTCGGGCTTCCTCTCGAAATAGGCGGTGAGTTCCCAGACCGCGGGATTGTTCTCGTCGGGTTCGCGCATCACGAGCGAAGGCGGCGGCTCCATCAGGGCCAAGGGCGTGATGTCCGCGTCGAGCGCTTCGGCTTCGGTACGGGTGCACGGCAGGGTGAGTTTCCAGCTCGACATGGCGGCTACCATTACGGCCTTGTTGCGCGCGGGGGAATGCCATAGGCGAAACGCCGCATGACATGGGTCTTATTGGCATTGGCGGGGGTCTGGGCGGGGGTCCAGAATGCAGTGGCGGGCGGCGGCTCGTTCATCACCTTGCCCGCGCTGATCTTCACGGGACTTGACGCGCGGATCGCCAATATCACCTCGACTGTGGCGCTCTCGGTCGGGCAAGTGACAACCGGCTGGGGCGGGCGCAAGGCCGTGGAAGGCGTGCCGGGGCTGCCGGTCTGGGTGATGCTTGCGATTGCGATTGGCGGGGGTCTGGTTGGCGCGCAATTGATCCTGATTACGCCCACCAAGATCTTTGCAGACATGGTGCCGTGGTTGATTCTGGCGGCGACTGCACTCTTCGCCTGGGGCAGCTTCGGGCCGAAGCCGAAGGAACCGCGCGCGCCGCTCAGGCCTGTGCTGTCGGGCTTCGGGCTTTTTCTCAGTTCGATCTATGGCGGCTATTTCGGCGGGGGCAACGGGATCATCCTTGTGACCGTGCTGTCGGCAGCGGGACTCGCCATCCGCGCGGCGAGCGCCACCAAGAATGTGCTGGCCGCCATCATCAACGTGGCGGCGTTGGCCCTCTTCCTCTTTTCGCCTGAAGTAGTTTGGATCAAGGCGGTTGTGCTGGGCGCGGGTGCCATGCTCGGTGGGGCGATCGGCAATGTGGTGCTGGCTCGGATCAATGAGCGCGTGCTTCGCGCTGTCATTGTCCTGATCGGGATCGCGCTGTCGATTGCGCTGTTTTTGCGTTAGCGCACGTAGCTTGCGCCGTTCACGTCGAGCGTTGCACCGGTCATTGAGGGTGGTGCCTTCAGCGCGCAGAAGGCAGCCATTTCCGCAACCTCTTCCGGCATCGCCACCCGCCCCAGCGGAATATCGGCGAGCAACTTTTCGCCGCCGCGGCTTGACAGATAGTCCTCGGCCATGCCGGTCATCGTGAAGCCGGGGCAGATCGCGAAGGCGTAAATCCCCTCGGCCGCATAGGCGCGCGCAATGGTCTTGGTCATCGCGACCATCCCGCCCTTGGACGCCGCATAGTGCCAATGCGCCGGACTGTCGCCGCGATGGGCTGCGCGGCTGGCGATGTTGACGATCCGGCCTCCGCTCCCGCGCCCCTGCCAGTGGAGCACGGCGGCGCGGCACAGTTCGGCCGAAGCGGTGAGGTTGACCTGCATCGTCCTGTTCCAGCCAGCGAGCCAGTCATCATCCTCGAGGCGGTTGGCTTCGAAAATCCCGGCATTGTTGATTAATACATCGATCCGCCCGCCGAGCTGCTCAAGCGCCGATGCCCAGAGTTTCGCAGGCGTCGCCGGATCGGCGAGATCGCCATCTGCGCTCCCGGTGCCGACCAGCTTCACGTCTTCGGCGGTGAGCCGCTCTGCAATTGCGGCGCCAATTCCACGCGTGGCGCCAGTAACAAGAATGTGTGTCGTCATTGCGCCACCTTGCCCGACCTCGGGCATCGGGATCAAGTGATCGCCTGTTGCAATATCGCGTCTATCATGACTTTCTGTTGAAATGACTGTTCTAATCTCCAATGACGACGCGGTCCGCATCATCGCCATCAACCGCCCTGAATGCCGCAATGCTGTGGATCCCTACACAGCCAGTCAGCTGCGGGAGGCTTTCTCCGCGTTCGAGAAAGAAGATTCGGCCTCGGTCGCGATCCTCACCGGGGCGGGAGGCGTTTTTTGCGCCGGGTTCGACTTGCGATCGGTAGGACAGGCAGGACCGCGTTACGAGTCAGATGGCGAAGGGCCGATGGGACCGAGCCGTATGCTAATCTCAAAGCCAGTTATCGCTGCGGTTGAAGGACATGCGGTTGCGGGCGGACTCGAGCTGGCCTTGTGGTGTGATTTGCGGGTTGCATCAACAAGTGCTGTGTTTGGCGTCTTTTGTCGGCGTTGGGGTGTTCCGCTGGTCGATGGCGGCACCGTGCGTCTTCCACGCATCGTCGGCCAGGGTCGCGCACTGGATATGATCCTGACCGGTCGACCAGTCGCTGCTGAAGAGGCACTTGCGATTGGATTGGCCAACCGCTTGGTACCGGAAGGACAGGCGCTGGCAGAGGCGCTGACGTTGGCGCGCGAGATCGCCCGCTTTCCGCAATTGTGCATGAAGACCGACCGAATGTCTGCCTATCGTCAGTTTGATTTCACTCTGGCGGAGGCGTTGAAGTTTGAAGGACATGAGGGCGAAAAGCCGCTGAGGGCAGAAGCGGTCAAGGGAGCCGAT
>JANNLW010000428.1:0-1850 GCA_031397145.1 Sphingomonadales bacterium
CCACATGCTGGTGACGATGCCGATACCTCTTGGCGCAAGCAAAAGCCCGGTATCCAGCACGTTGTAACCATAGATGCGTTGGAGCATCGGTGGCATCAGCGCCATGATGGCCATCATCATCAGCCCGATGATGACCATGAACACCAGCGATGTAGCCATGTTGGGGTTCGTCACCATCTTGCGATCGAACAGCGTGTTTTTTGCGGTGAAGGAGTGGACCAGAAAGATCCAGGTTCCCGATACGACGATCAAGGCCTCGATGCAGATCTCCGTGGAATGAAACCAGTCCTGATCCGTGCCGCGATCCAGCATCAGCTGGAGCGCGCTTAACGCCAGCGCAAGGATCGAAAAACCGAACAGATCGAAACTGCGGCGCGAAAGCGGCCGGCTGGGGAGGAGCCACCAGATCAGGGCAAATGCGACAAGCCCGACTGGCAAATTGATGTAGAAGACCCAGCGCCAATTGTAGCTCTCTGTCAGCCAGCCTCCGACGATCGGGCCAAGAATTGGGCCAACCATGATCCCCATGCCCCAAATGGCCATTGCACGTGACTGGCGTGACGGCTCATTGATATCGAGCATCGCAGTTTGTGAAAGCGGGCCGATAAAGGCACCTGAGGCTCCTTGAATAAAGCGGTAAATGACGATTTCGGTGAGGCTCGTTGCGGCACCGCACGCCATGGACGCCAATATGAAGCTTCCGACCGAAAGCAGGAAAAGGCGCCTTGAGCCAACAACGTCGGAAAGCCAGCCCGTCATCGGCGTGGCGACGGCTGCTGCGATAATGTAACTGGTGAGCACCCAGGTGACGGTGTCAAATGTTGCCCCAAGGCTGGCCTGCATGTGCGGTAAGGCAACATTTGCAACCGTGGAATCCAGAATCATCATCACCATCGCGAGCATGACACCGATCGTCAGCAAGCCACGTTCCTTGACCTCGAGCGCAGGGCGCTCGATCAAGAGCTCAGCGGTTTTTGTCGCCACGAGTGTCAATCCGGACATGTGCTGAAAGTCCAGCGATCATAGCGCGCGTAGGCTTGCCATCGATCAGGATGCGAACGGGCACGCGTTGCGTGACTTTAACCCAATTTCCCGTCGCGTTTTGTGCAGGAAGAACGGAAAACTCCGAACCCGTGCCCGCGCCGATGCTGGCCACATGCCCGCGAAGTTTCAACTCGGGATAGGCATCGAATTTGACTTCGGCCGGTTGGCCAACGCGCATTTTGTCAAGATCAGTTTCCTTGAAATTCGCCTCGATCCAGGATCTTTCACTGGCGACGATGCTGACGGCAGGTAGCCCTGTCACCATCATCTGCCCGACTTGCAACCTCTCCGCCTGGCTCACGATTCCGGAAACCGGCGCATGAATTTCGGTGCGCGAAAGATCGAGCAGGGCCTTTTGACGCTGGACGTAAGCCGCAGCGATAGCCGGATCCTGGCCAGGCGCTGCTGACCCCGACGCAAGTGACGCGCGCGCGCGCTGCGCTGTGCCTTCGGCTTCAGCAAGCTTGCTGCGCGCATCGCTCAGTGCATGCTCCGCTTCCTGAAGGCGCGCTCGTGTCGTGAAGCCTCGTTCCATCAATTCCGATTGGCGCCGATATTCCTTCTCGAAAAAGGCAATGTCTTCATGTGCGGCGTCGATATCGGTCCCGGTGATACTATAATCCGTTTGCAAGCCGACACGCCGCACCTGGGCCGATGCGATACTGGCGTCAGCCTGAGCGACCGCGAACGTACGGTCTGCGAACTCGAGGCCCAGCTCCGCGTGGCCGTGCACCAACGCGACAGCATCTTCGGCGGGCTCAGGCGGATGGATTCGGTCACCGCGCAGACCATCGGCTCTGGCGGAA
>JANNLW010000445.1:0-8263 GCA_031397145.1 Sphingomonadales bacterium
GCCTCGGTCGGGTCGAGGCCGGCGCACAGGGAGAGCATAAGCTGGCGCGGGGTTATGGCCCGGTTCCGACATGGTCGGCCCATTATATCGCTGACGCCGGATTCAGGGCCGCGGTTGCAGACTTCGTCGAACGCGAGCGCCGCGCCGTGGAGCGAGAAATCGCATTTCTCGGCGAGATGACCCCGTTCAGAAAGGGTGGTTAGGCAGCTCGACGTGTGGTTTCCGAAAGCCAGGCACGCGCCTGTCGTTGAGCCTCAGCGATTTCTCGCGCTGTCATGTCTTCGGCAATTTCTGCCCGGCATTCCTGCCCGCGTTCGCTGCCGTTCAAGGCAGCCAGATTGAACCATTTATGCGCTTGGATAAGATCGACCTCAACACCGGCACTGCCCGAAGAATAGGCGATCCCAAGATCGTAGAATGCGCGAGCATCACCCCGCGCGGCATCCGCCAGCCGGCTTTCGATCAGAAAATTGGCACTCGAGAAACTGCTAGCCATCTAAAACCCCCTTTACCTACCTGTTGAGAGGGGTTGTCGACTGACTATGGTCAACAAATGGTTAACGATCGCATCAGTTTTTCGGGCCGCCGTCCGGTCGCACGGAAAAATTGTCTATCAAGCGGGTTCCGCCCATCCGTCCAGCCGCCACCAAGCGGCCTTCCCGATCAAGCCTGTCAAGAGGTTCAAGCGTCTCAGCATCGACCAGCATGAGATAGTCGACGCCGCTAAACCCTGCGGACCGGATTTGCGCCTCCGCTGCTGCAAGCGCGGCGGAAATATCGCCCCCGGCTGTTATCGCCTTCGCAGCCCGAATCAGGGCTTTTGGAAATTCGGGCGCGGCTTTCCGTTCCTCGGAAGAAAGATAGGCATTGCGAGAGGAGAACGCCAATCCGTCCGTGTCACGCCAGGTCTGCATTCCGACGATTTCGACGTCCAGATCGAGATCACGCACCATCCGGCGGATAATGACGAGTTGTTGCCAGTCCTTTTCGCCGAAAACCGCGATATCGGGCCGAACCTGGTTCAGGAGTTTGGCCACAACTGTTGCGACACCGTCGAAATGTCCCGGACGGGATGCGCCACACAGCCTCTCTCCCAGTCCCTCGACGAAAACATTTGTCGCAAAGCCCGGCGGGTAGACTTCAGAAACCGTCGGAATCCACACGGCGGTGACGCCTGCTTCGGCCAACCGCGCAGCATCCGCCTTTTCGGATCGCGGATATTTATCCAGATCCTCATTCGGTCCGAATTGCCTTGGATTGACAAAGATCGAAACAATCACATGGTCGGCCTGCCGCTTGGCCAGTTCAACCAGAGCCATGTGGCCTGCATGCAGCGCACCCATCGTGGGAACCAGCGCGAGGCTTTGCCCGTCATTCCGTATCAATTTGGTGCGCTCCCGCAGTGCCTGAAGGTGACGGATGATTTGCACGGGCCAGACTGCTCCGATAAGGGTGCTCGTGCGCTCCATTGACGGGCGCTGGCCAATGAATCAAGTGGTAGAACCGGGGTAACAATGGCGCAGAACAAGCATGTTATAGTCTTCGCCAATGAAAAGGGTGGAACAGGCAAATCGACCACCGCAGTTCATACTGCCGTCGCGTTGACGGGGATGGGCCATATCGTGGCGGCAATTGACCTCGACACACGACAAAAGACGATGACCCGATATCTCGACAATCGAGAGGCTACCCGGCGGCGGCGGCAGATTGAATTGCCGTCGCCCCGCCATGTCACCCTCGGTCTGCTCACTCCAGCAGGTCTCGATCAGGAAATGGCGCGGATTGGCGGCGATGCCGATTTTATCGTGATTGACACACCGGGACGGGATGATCCGGTCTCGCGCGCCGCGATCGCTCGTGCCGACACGATCGTCACACCGATCAATGACAGTTTTGTCGATCTCGACTTGATCGGTCAGGTTGATGCGGAAACTTTCCGCGTGAAACGCCCGAGCTTTTATGCAGAACTGATCTGGGATTTGCGCAAGGAACGCGCCCGCGCCGATGGCACGACAGTCGATTGGATCGTGCTGCGCAACCGGCTGCAACATATCGATGCGCACAACATGCGCCGTGTGGGCAAGGCGCTGGTCGAACTGTCGAAGCGCGTCGGCTTTCGGACGATTTCCGGCCTTGGCGAACGCGTGATTTACCGCGAGCTGTTTCCAAAGGGGCTAACCTTGCTTGACGTCGAGGCGATCGGCGGGATCGGGCTCAGCCATATTGCTGCGCGTCAGGAGTTACGCGAACTTGTTGCCGGACTTGCGCTCCCGGTCCGCGAAACCGACCAGCCGGAGCTGGCATTCGCATGAAGTTCCTGCTTTTTATTGCTTTGCTCTTTGTGCTTTACGTCATTGCCAAACGCGCCTTCGCATCCGGCGGCGGCATGAACATTGCTGACGCTGCGAAATTACTCGATGTTGCCCCCGACGCCAATCCTGCCCAGATCTTGGAAGCCCACAAGCGACTGATTGCAAAAGTCCATCCCGATGCGGGTGGGACGTCGCAACTGGCCGCCCAGGTCAATCAGGCGCGCGATACACTGCTTCGTAACATTTCCAGTCGATAGGCACTCATCATGTCTCACGATTTCGATCCCGTCGCGCTGCGCGAATATGATATTCGCGGCATAGTCGGCAAAACACTGGGTGAAGCCGATGCCTATGCCATCGGCCGCACCTTTGGCTCCATCATTATCCGCGCCGGCGGAAAGTGCGTCGCAGTCGGCTTTGACGGCCGCCTGTCCTCGCCGATGCTCGAGGCAGCACTGATCAAGGGCCTGACCGAAAGCGGGGCCGATGTGGTGCGTGTCGGGCTTGGTCCCACCCCGATGCTCTATTATGCAGAATCGGTGCTCGACGGCGTCGATGGCGGCATCCAGATCACCGGCAGCCACAACCCGGCCGATTATAACGGCTTCAAGATGGTGCAGGCGCATGGGCCTTTTTACGGCGAGGACATCCAGCGGCTCGGCAAAATGGCCGCGGCGGGCGACTGGGAAAGCGGCAACGGATCGGTCAGCGAGCATGACATCGAGGATGCCTATGTCGCCCGGCTTGCCCGCGACTATCCCGGCCACGCCTTCCGCATCGGTTGGGACGCAGGCAATGGCGCGGCCGGGCGGGTGATCGAGAAGCTGGTGCGCCTGCTCCCCGGCGAGCATCACCTTCTGTTCACCGAGATCGACGGGCGATTCCCCAATCACCACCCCGACCCAACGGTCGAGGAGAACCTTGCCGATCTCAAAGCCCTTGTCGCGGAAAAGAAGCTCGATTTCGGCGTCGCTTTTGACGGCGACGGAGACCGGATCGGCGCAGTTGACGGGCAGGGGCGGGTGATCTGGGGTGACCAGATTCTCTCCATTCTGGCTGAGTCTGTGCTGAGGGAAGAGCCCGGTGCCACGATCATTGCCGACGTAAAGGCCAGCCAGGCACTCTATGACCGGATCGCCGAACTCGGCGGCAAGCCGTTGATGTGGAAAACCGGCCATAGCCTGATCAAGGTCAAGATGAAGGAAACAAACTGCCCACTCGCCGGAGAGATGAGCGGTCATATATTCTTTCGCAACGGCTGGTACGGCTTCGACGATGCGCAGTATGTTGCTGTCCGTTTCATGCAGGCCATCGCCGAACAGGGCGGATCGCTGACCACCCTCAAGGATGCCATGCCCAACATGATCAACACGCCCGAGCTGCGCTTCCAGGTCGATGAAAGTCGAAAATTTGCAGTGGTCGACGAAGTGCTCGCCCGCCTTGAGGCTGACGGCGCAATCGTCAACCGCACAGACGGCGCCCGCGTCAACACGCCCGACGGCTGGTGGCTGCTTCGCGCCTCGAACACCCAAGACGTCCTCGTCGCCCGCGCCGAAGCGCAGGATCAGGCCGGGCTCGACCGACTGATGTCACAGATCGACACGCAACTGGCGGCGTCCGGGCTCGAACGCGGGGAATCGGTCGGGCATTGATTCTTGCGCGCAGCGGCCTGACAGTCGCTGGGTGACTTCGCTCCCGCCCATCCTGGAAAGCTGGTTTGCCGGAAAAGGCTGGGCGCCGCGGCGCTACCAGCTTGAAATGCTCGACGCCGCGCAGGCCGGGGACCATACCCTGCTGGTGGCCCCTACAGGCGCGGGCAAGACGCTCGCCGGATTTCTCGCCCCACTCGCCGACCTGATCGAAAATCCGGCCGAGGGACTTCACACCCTTTACGTCTCGCC
The DNA here is from genome assembly GCA_031397145.1 of Sphingomonadales bacterium. Taxonomy (GTDB): domain Bacteria; phylum Pseudomonadota; class Alphaproteobacteria; order Sphingomonadales; family Sphingomonadaceae; genus Aquisediminimonas. Next base: position 4,214 of record JANNLW010000445.1, read on the forward strand.
GCTAAAGGCGCTTGCCGTTGATGTGCGGCGCAACCTGCTGGCGCCGATTGAGGAGATGGGACTCGACATCCGTGTCGAGACCCGCACTGGAGATACCCCGTCGGAGCGAAAGGCACGGCAACGGGTGCGGCCACCACAGATCCTGCTGACCACACCCGAATCGCTCAGCCTGTTGCTGTCCTATCCAGACAGCTTCCAGATGTTCGCCAAGCTCAGGACGGTCATAATCGACGAAGTTCATGCCTTTGCCCCCCACAAGCGCGGCGATTTGTTGAGCCTCTCGCTCGCCCGCCTCCAGGCGATCAATCCGGCGCTGCGACGCGTGGCCCTGTCGGCGACCGTGGCCGATCCCGGCGCCTATCGCCAATGGCTCGCGCCCGGCGGTGCCGCCCAAAGCGTCCGCCTTGTCGAAGGCGATCCGGGTGCGTCGCCCGTCATCACCATGCTGCTCCCCGAAGGCGAAATTCCGTGGGGAGGGCATTCGGGAAAATATGCCGCGAAACAGGTGATGGCCGAAATCGAGACGCATGAGACGACACTCATCTTTTGTAACACGCGCGGGCTGGCCGAGCTGATCTTCCAGGAACTCTGGGCCGCGAACGAACTCAAACTGCCGATCGGTATCCATCATGGCAGCCTCGATATCGAAGCGCGTCGCAAGATCGAAAATGCGATGGCCGAAGGGCGGCTGCGCGGTCTGGTTGCAACGGCAAGCCTCGATCTTGGTGTCGACTGGGCCAATGTCGATTGCGTCATCCAGATGGGAGCGCCCAAGGGCTCGTCCCGCCTGATGCAGCGGATCGGTCGCGCCAATCACCGGCTCGACGAACCCTCTGAAGCGATCATCGTCCCCGGCAACCGCTTCGAATATCTCGAAGCACAGGGCGCCATCGACGCCATTGCCGAAGGCAAGCGCGATGGCGAAACCTTCCGTCCCGGCGGGCTCGATGTTCTCGCCCAGCATATCATGGCCAGTGCCTGTGCCACCCCGTTCGACGAACAGGCAATGCTCGCCGAAATCCAGTCCGCAACACCCTATCAGATGCTCGATGTCGAAACCTTCTTGCGCGTCCTCAATCTGATCGCGACGGGCGGCTATGCGCTCAAGGCCTATGACAAGTTCCGGCGGCTGGTGCGCGACCCGGACGGTCGCTGGCGCATCACCCATCCCAAATTCATTGGCCAGTATCGGCTCAACGCCGGGATCATCGTCGATTCGCCGATGCTCACCGTCCGTTTCCGCAACGGCCGCAAGCTGGGCGCGCTTGACGAATATTTCGCGGCAAGCCTCGTCAAGGGCGATTGCTTCTTCTTTGCCGGGATGAGCCTTGAAGTTGAGGGTGTCGATGCAACTGACCTGATCGTCCGCGCGACAACCCGCCGTGCGCGCATTCCCAGCTATTCGGGCGCACGGATGCCGCTGACGACGCATCTGGCCGATCGCGTCCGTGCCTTTCTGCATGACCGCAGCCAATGGCCGCGCTTCCCCAAAGACGTGCGCATCTGGCTCGAAATGCAGGCACGGCGTTCGATCCTGCCCGCGCCCGACCAGTTGCTGATCGAAAGCTTCGCCCGCGACGGGCTGCATTACATGGTCACCTACAGCTTCGAAGGCTGGAACGCGCACCAGTCACTCGCGATGCTTATCACCAAGCGGATGGACGCAATGGGCCTGCAGCCGGTGGGCTTTGTCGCCAGCGACTATGCCTTTGCGATCTGGAGTCTCAAACCTGTCGTTGATCCGCGGCCCCTATTCTCGCCGGACATTCTGACCCGCGAATTTGTCGAATGGGTCGAACAATCTGCACTACTCAAGCGCGCATTTCGCGAAGTGGCTGTGATTTCAGGGCTGGTCGAGCGCCAGCATCCGGGCAAGCGCAAATCGGGACGGCAGGTCACTTTCTCGACCGACCTGATCTATGACGTCCTGCGCAAATATGAACCCGATCATCTTCTGCTCGAGGCGGCCTGGGCCGATGCCCGCGCGCGAATGACCGATGTCGGGCGACTGGGCGCGCTGCTTGACCGGGCGGCTTCAACCATTGTCCACAAGACGCTTCCGTGCATTTCACCGCTCGCTGTCCCGGTTCTCGTCCTGATAGGACGCGAAAGTGTGGCTGGACCGGATACGGACGACGCGCTTCTGATCGAGGCCGAAACACTCGCTGCAGAAGCAATGGCGGGTTAGACCACCACCTGCATCCCCAGCTCCACGACCCGGTTGGGCGGGATGTGGAAAAAGTCGGTCGGATCGGACGCGTTGCGCTGGAGGAACAGGAAAATCTGGTCCTGCCAGAGCGGCAAACCTTCATCCGCCGAAGCCCGCACGCTGTTGCGCCCGATGAAAAAACTCGTCGCCATGGGATTGGTGATGCTCGCCCCAAGTCTCAGGTCCAGCCCCATGTCTTGCGGTACGTTGGGACTTTCCATGAAACCGTAGCGCAAGGTGACACGCGAGAAATTGTCATCAATCCGTTCGACCGACATCCGCTCTTCGGGCATCACAAGCGGCGTGCTGGCCGTCCGGACCGTCGTAATCAGGTTGGTCTCGTGCAGCACTTTGTTGTGCTTGAGGTTATGGAGCAATGCGCCGGGGGCCACCGTTGCGTTCGACGTCATGAACACGGCGGTACCGGGAACACGCTCCGGCGGCCGTTTCGCCAATGCCGTGGCAAGGGCTTCGAGCGAGACCGATGCATCGTCTTCTTGCGCCGCAATGATCGCCTTGCCCTTGATCCAGATGTGGACGGTAAGACCGATCCCGCCGGCAATGACGAGTGGCACCCAACCGCCCTCGATCACGCGCAAAATATTCGCGCCAAAAAAGACCAGGTCAAGCAAGAGGAAAGGCGCGATGAATGCAATCGAACCGGCAAGGCTCCATTTCCACAGCCTGCGCACGACCACAAAGGCAAGGCAGGTTGTCACGACCATGGTTCCGGTCACGGCGATCCCGTAAGCCGCCGCCATTGAAGACGAGTTGCGGAAGCCATTGACGAGCAGCAGAACCCCAAGCAGCAAAAGCCAGTTTATCACCGGCAAATAGATCTGCCCCGAATTATCGGCCGATGTCTGGCGGATAAGCATCCTGGGGAACAGGCCAAGTTGGATGCCCTGCTGGGTCAACGAAAAGGCGCCGGTGATGACCGCCTGACTGGCGATGATCGTGGCCAGCCCCGCCAGCACAACCAGCGGTGCTCGAAAGGACTCAGGGGCCATAAGGAAGAACCAGTCCTGATTCTGGAACGGGATACCTGCCGCAACGGCCTTTTCCAAAGTGGCCAATGCAAAGGCTCCCTGACCGAAATAGTTGAGCGTGAGTGCCGGGAAGACCAGAGCGAACCAGCCGAACTGGATCGGCATCCGTCCGAAATGCCCCATATCGGCGGTCAGCGCTTCGGCTCCGGTTACGGTCAGGAACACTGCGCCGAGGACAAACAACCCGATGATGCCGTGGCTCGCCATGAACACCACGGCGTGATGTGGCGAGATCGCGCCGAGGATGGCGGGTTCATCGGCGATGTGGAGCAAACCGATCCCGGCGATCGTCAGAAACCAAACGATGCAGACAGGGCCGAACAGTTTCGAGACGCTGGCCGTCCCGCGCGACTGGACCGCAAACAGCCCGAAAAGAATGACGACCGTGATCTGGAGGATCAGCGTGTCCGTGATGCCTGCGCCGACGCCGGGTATCGTCTTCAGTCCCTCGACGGCCGAGAGCACCGAAAGCGCCGGGGTGATCATCGCATCGCCATAGAACAGGGCCGCGCCGGTCGCGCCGAGCAGGAGCACGACACCGCGCCGGTTGCCCAGCGCCCGCCCCGCAAGCGCCATCAACGCCAGGACGCCGCCTTCACCCTCATTGTCCGCACGCATCAGGAACAGGACATATTTGACCGTGACCACAAGGATGAGCGACCAGAGCGCCAGACTCAGCACGCCGAATATCTCGCCCGCCGCGATGCCGCCGCTGGACGATTGGTTGAGTGCTTCGCGGAAAGCATAAAGGGGGCTGGTGCCGATGTCCCCGAAAACGACTCCGATCGCGCC
>JANNLW010000447.1:0-6834 GCA_031397145.1 Sphingomonadales bacterium
GCCATGCGGAAGGAAAAAGGCTCGACTCCGCTCTCGCGGCTCAATTCGTCAATGAAGCTCTCATTGAAAAACGCCGTGTAGCTATGGGCTCGACCACGCCAAGGCCCGGTCGGAACGCCGATATCGACCGGATGATGGCTAACCGCATAATTGGTGATTGCATATTGCGGAATTGCTCCGTCAACCGCGTGTAAGTGGGGTATGTCAGCATGTTTCGCTCGGGCATCATTTGCGCTGAGGCCATCCAGCGTACGTGAGCGCATTTCGCCTAGGCCATTGGTCGCGGCAATCCGAGCCTCCCATGCTTCGATTTGGCCAGCGCGACCAAGCGCCGCCGTCATCCGGGCTCTGGCGGCCGGACGAAATGGCTCATGCATCATGTCTTCCGCACGGGACCATGTCAGCTGTACCGGCCGCTTCAGCCTGTGCGCAAGGATCGCGGCCTGAGCGGCAACTTCCACCTCATATTTACGACCAAATGATCCTCCGACAAGCATCGGATGGACGGTGATGTTATCAGGATCCATTCCGATCGCCCTGGCTGCGGCATCGCGCGCCAAGGATGGAAGCTGTGTCGCGATCCATAGCTGAAGTTTGTCGTTGGTGATTGCAGCCGTGGCTGTCACAGGCTCGAGAGCCGCATGAGGGGCGAGACCGACGGCATATTCTGCAGTCAGGAGTTTTGCGCCAGCAAGGCCGGCATCGATATCTCCCGCTTCAGCAACACGCTTGCCCTCACCTTCGAGAGCGGTCGTCAGCGCACGATCAATCGACCGGTCCCCGGTCAACCGACCGCGTGTCGTGAACTTGGGTCGCATCACGTCAAGTGCCTGGTTTGCGGCCCACCAGTTAGTCGCAATCGCGGCGACCCAGCGCTCATGTTCGACAATGCTGAGAACCCCGAATATCTTGTCGGCGGCGGGCTTGTCGACCGATTTTAGCCATGAATCGCCCAACGGACCTTGCCGGATTGCGGCATAGACCATGTCGGGCAGGCGGATATCTCCCGCGTAATTGGCCGAACCGTCAAGTTTGGCTGGAATGTCGAGCCGGTTCATGCCGCGCCCGCTAAAGCGGTTAAGGCCGTTGCCCATGCGAAGTGGAATCGTCTTCGGTAGTTTCAAGCCAGCCGCCTCTTCGGCGAGCTCTCCAAAGCGCAACCGGTCGTCGCCGCGAGTCACGAACCCGCCTTCGGTGTCGCATGCCTGCCATGAAGCATCCCAGCGTTTGGCTGCGGCCATGCACAGTAGCGTCCGGGCAGCGGCACCTGACTGCCGCGCAACGGCTTCGAACCCGCGAACGGTGGACGATCCACCGGTTGCCTGCACCTTGGCTTCGGACCGCCAGCCTTCATGCCAGTCTGCGGCAAAGACGCTGTTGGCATAAACGGGATTGAGCGGCGCAGGTTCGACTGCAATCGTCCGCCAGTCCGCGCCTAGTTCATCGGCAATAATCTGCGGGATAACGGTATAACTGCCTTGCCCCATCTCGACCTGCGGGACGACTACGGTCACATGCCCGTCATTGCCGATCTTCAGCCAGGCATTGAAAATGGTTTCGCCATTGGCCGCAACGAGATTTGGCGGATAGGCTCGCGGCCAAAGCGCCCAGCCTACTACCAATCCGCCCCCAATCGCCGCACCTGCCAGCAAGGATCGCCTTGAAATATCCATTGCATGTCGCTTAGTGCCTGATCGATTCGGGGGGAAGCCCTCTCACCGCTTTGCGGGCAATGGGTTTCATTTCAGATCGACATGGCGTCGGCGAAAACGCGCAATTCATTAAGGCCGGAGGGTTCCGTCTGCTTCACAATTCGCTACCGATTGAAGTCGAGCCAAATATCCCAGGAGCCATAAATGCAGTTTGACGACGTTATCCTCGGCCGGCGCAGCATCCGCGGTTATAAACCCGATCCCGTTCCCAGAGCGCTGATCGAGGAGATCATCGGTTTGGCGATGCGCTCGCCGTCATCGATGAATACCCAGCCGTGGAACTTTTACATCATCACCGGCGAACCGCTGGACCGGATCCGCGCTGGCAACACCGAGCGGATGGTAGCAGGCGTCCCGCAATCGCGCGAGTTTCGAACAGGTCAGGCCTTTGCGGGTCAGCACCGCGACCGGCAGGTTGGAGTCGCCAAGCAATTATTCTCTGCGATGGGGATTGAACGCGATGACAAGGAAATGCGCCAGGATTGGGTGCTGCGCGGTTTCCGCCAGTTTGACGCGCCTGTTTGCGTGATCGTGACCTATGACCGCGTGCTGGACGGAAGCGACGATACGCCCTTCGATTGCGGGGCTGTTGCGACTGCACTGGTCAACGCCGCCTGGTCTCGCGGGCTGGGCGCTGTAATCAATAGCCAGGGCATCATGCAATCTCCGGTGGTGCGGGAGCACGCTGGAATAGCGGACGATCAGATCATCATGAAAAGTATCGCGCTTGGCTGGCCGGATGAAAGCTTCCCGGCAAATGCGGTAGTGTCCGAACGTAAGTCTGTCGATGAGGCAACGGTGTTCGTCGGTTTCGAAGAATAGGCGCGAGATCCGCCGGGATTCATGAATTGCAACGGCGCCGACAGGCAAAAGCCCGTCGGCGGTCGTTCCATTACACGTTGAAGTAGCAGGATGTGGCTATTTGTGCATCTGCTCCCAGGTTTTGCGATAATCCTTGCGCATTGAGACCTTGTCGATTTTTTCCGTGCCAAGTCTGGGCAACGGTTCGCCGGAGATCCAGATTTGCTGTGGAACCTTGAACGCGGCCATCTGGCCTTTCAGGAATGCGGTCAGCACCTCTGGGCTTATGCTCTCCCCAGGGTGGAAATAGACCACTGCCCCTGGCACTTCGCCGAGCCGTTCATCAGGCAGGCCAAACACACAGGCTTCAGCGACGGCGGGGTGCTCATAGATTTCAGCCTCGACTTCCTGGCAGGAAATATTCTCGCCGCCGCGGATGATAATGTCCTTTTTCCGGTCGACGATGAATAGATAGCCGTCGGTATCAAGGAAGCCGATATCGCCCGAACGGAAATATCCATCCGACGTCATGCAGTCGGCACTGGCCAACGGATTGTTCCAATATCCGCTGAAAAGCGCGACCGAACGGATCGAAACCTCGCCCCGTTCGCCTTGGGGAACGGGCTTTCCAGCATCGTCGAGGATAGCGAGATCGACCAGAGGCTTGCTCGCGGCACCAGTGCTGTTGGGCTTTTCAAGATAGTTGGTCGAGAAAATTCCCGCGCCAATCGCGTTGGTTTCGGTGAGGCCGTAACCCAGCGCCGGCGGCGCGGTCGGGAATTCCTCGCTCAGGCGCCGGACATGCTCGACGGGGCGAGGCGCGCCCCCGCCTGCAAGGCCCTGCAACGTCGAGAGGTTATATTTGTGACGATCTGGATTGGTGAGCAGTTCGAAGCTCATCAATGGTACACCGGTAAAATTGGTGATCTTCTCGCGTTCGATCAATTCCATCGCGTTGACCACATTCCACTTGGGCATCATCACGATCTTGCGCCCGATTGCGAAGCTGACCAGCAGGATCGGCACTTCACCTGTCACATGGAACAAAGGCACCGTGAGCAGTGTCGCATGCGGCGGGCGATCATCGCTGATCGTGCCGTCTTCCGTCCCAAGCTGGAGCAGCATCAGCGCCTGGACGATATAATTGAACGCCCCCTGCACGACCGCCCGGTGGGTTGACCAGGCGCCCTTGGACTGGCCGGTCGATCCTGAGGTGAAAAGGATAGTCGCGAGATCATCACCCGTCAGCTCTGGCACCGGCGTTTCCATCCCGCCGCCGTTCGCCACCAGCGGTTCCAGTGCCTGATCGAGCGGCTGGGCGATGTCGAGTGTGATGATTTTTGCAGCACCGGCATACCCGGCCTCCTCCAGCCGCTTTGCGCGTTGCGGATCGACGATGACAATACTGGCCTCGACATCATCGATCCCGGCGGCGAGTTCACCGCCCTGCCACCAGCCGTTGAGGAGTGTCGCGCAGCCGCCGGCCATCAATATTCCCATATAAAGGACCACCCAGCTTGGCGCGTTGCGCATCGCAATCCCGATTCGATCACCGCGCTTCAACCCGTGTCCCTCGATCAGGGCCCCTGCGACCTTGCGTGCTGCCGCGTAGACGTCAGCAAAGCTCAGGCGTTCAGCGCCATCGACGATAAACGTCGTTACGGCATGCTGGGCACAAAAATGCGCGAAATAGTGGGTCAGTGCGGGCGGAGCCGCTGCGATCATGGGAACGTCGACCCCATGCTGATGGTAGGCGGTCAACGCCATCGGACCATCCGGACCAGTGAGCGCGGCAGTGATCCTTTCGATACGCAGATCCAACTCGGATGGCATTGTGACTCTCTCCCTCTTGGTCTTCTTGTTTGGCCTCTCTATGGAGGGGAAAATTGCTGGGGAAAAGCCTTGATCCTGCCGTTACTTGCCGAAGCCAGTTCGACCATCCGTTATGACCAGCTCGGACTCTCCCCGATTGCGCTCGATCTCGGGTTTTTCAAGCTCCGATGGTACAGCCTTGCCTATATCGGCGGCATCCTGATCGGATGGTGGTATCTTCTAAAACTGATCGCGCAGCCGGGCGCACCAATGGCACGACGCCATGCCGATGACTTCGTATTTTATGCCACACTTGGGATTATTCTTGGCGGAAGACTGGGTTATTGCCTGTTCTACAAGCCGGAAATTTTCCTCACACCAATCGAGGTGCTCAAGCTTTGGGAAGGCGGCATGTCACTGCACGGCGGCGTGATTGGCGTTGTGATCGCAATCACCTGGTTCACCCGGCGCAACGGTCTCAACTGGCTGCGGGTTCACGATTATATCGCGCTTTGCTGGCCATTCGGGCAATTCCTGGGGCGGATGGCCAATTTCGTGAATGGCGAACTATGGGGCCGACCGACGACCGAGCCATGGGGAATCATTTTTCCGGGGTCTGGCGACGAAATCGCCCGGCATCCGAGCCAGCTCTATCAGGGGGCGACCGAAGGGTTGCTGCTCGGGATCATACTCTGGTTCCTCTTCTGGAAAACCGACGCGCGCTATTACCCGGGCCGCCTCGTTGGTGCAGCGATCTTTGGCTATGGCGGAATGCGCTTCTTCACCGAATTCTATCGTGAGCCCGATCCCGGGGTTCAAGGCCTGCTGGGGTTCAGCATGGGGCAGACCTTGTGCGTGCCGATGGTGCTTCTCGGGCTTTATCTGATCCTGACTTCCAAAAAGCGACGAGAGCGGGTCGAAGCCGTTGCCGGATCGAAAAGCGTCGCCTGAACCGCATCTGCCCGAACGGCTGGCGCGCGTCATCACTTTGGGTGGGCCGATTTCTGTCGCGCAGTTCATGGTGGCGGCCAATTCACATTACTACGCCACGCGTGATCCGCTGGGTGTTGACGGGGATTTCATCACCGCCCCGGAAATCAGCCAGATGTTCGGTGAGTTGATCGGTGCGTGGCTGGCCGATCTTTGGCTGCGCGCCGGCAAGCCCGATGTGCAATATGTCGAACTTGGGCCAGGTCGCGGAACGCTTGCGGCGGATGCCTTGCGGGCGATGGCCAAGGCGGGGCTGGTGCCGTCGGTTCATTTTGTCGAAACAAGCCCGATCTTGAGATCGATGCAGGCTGAACGCGTACCTGCCGCCCTTTTTCATGACGATGTGAGCAGTCTGCCGGATGACCAGCCTCTGTTGATCGTCGCAAACGAGTTTTTCGATGCGCTTCCCATCTATCAGATGGTCAAGAGCGGCGACGGCTGGCGTGAACGGCGGGTGGCCTGTCAGGACGTTTTGTTCGTTCCTGTAGCTGGAAAGCGCCTTCCGGACGAGGTGATTGCCAAGGACTTGCGCGATGCGACCGTGGGGAGCGTGATCGAAACTTCGCCCGCAAGCGTGGCGATTGCGCGCGTTTTGGCCGAACGTCTCGCCAAACAGGGCGGTGCTGCGTTGATCATTGATTATGGTTATGATGGCCCTGCACTTGGTGAAACGCTGCAGGCCGTGAAAGGCCACGGCCATGCAAACCCGTTCGACGCACCCGGCGAACATGACCTGACCGCCCATGTAGACTTCACGACCTTGGCGAGCATCGCGCAACTTTCCGGATCACGTATCCACGGGCCTGTTTCGCAAGGTGCATTCCTCGGCGAACTGGGGATTGCAGAGCGCGCGACAAGGCTTGCCCGAACCAATCCGCAGCAGGGCGAGGCGCTCGCGAAAGCTCATATTCGCCTCACCAGCCCGGCTGAAATGGGCGGCCTCTTTCGGGCCATGGCATTTGTTGCTCCCCACTGGCCGATCCCGGCCGGGTTCTGATAGGGCATTGGCAATGGAACCCGTCGAAGTAATCACGACCAAGGCGCTCGCCGGTTTACCACATGGCTTTCTCGGGCGGCGGGGCGGCGTGTCGTCCGGGCTTTATACCGGGCTCAACGTCGGGCTGGGGTCCGAAGATGATCGTGCGGCAATTCGTGAGAACCGTCGGCGCGCGATAGAGGCCGTGTGTTTTGGCGCGGCGCTGGTGACGCTTCACCAGGTTCATTCAGCCCGCGCCATTGCCGTGGCAGCCCCTTTTGACGACGAAAATCGCCCGCACGCCGACGCGCTGGTTACCGACCGACCAGGCTTGCTTCTTGGCGTCTTGACGGCAGATTGTACGCCCGTCCTGCTCGCAGATCACAAGGCGGGCGTTGTCGGAGCGGCGCATGCTGGCTGGAAGGGAGCGTTGGGAGGCATTACCGATTCCGTTATCGCAACAATGGAAACACTCGGGGCTGCACGCGATCGGATCGTAGCGGCCATCGGCCCTGTGATTGCGCGCGTGTCATACGAAGTGGA